>JAIROB010000182.1 GCA_031257695.1 Treponema sp.
CCCCCCCAACTTTTTTCTTAACAATGCCTGCCGGACCGGGTCCGGTGGATTTACGGTTATCATCAGATCTTTTTTTCGTTCCGCACAAACAGGGCGCAGGGCTTCTCCACAGGATTGCCCGCAGGAGAACCGGAACGCCCTTTTTAATTTTTCACCCCCACCCAATAAAGCAAGGAGGATTCTAAGGAGAGTTATCGAAAAAACGTATTTAAAAAAAAGCCCTGAATTCAAACCATGACTGGCCGGTCTGTCGAACGTTGTTCGATTCGGTTTGAATCAGGGCTTGCCGGCATTATCCAACGAACAAGGAGGATATGCAAGATGGAAAGATTTTTTGCACAGATAGCGAGGCTTGGAAAAAGCGCGGCTTTTCTTGCCGCGGCCGCGCTTGTTTTAGCCCTGGCGGCCTGCCCCAATCCCTCCGGCGGAGACCCGGAGCGGCACACCGTCACCTTTGACAGCCAGGGCGGTTCCGCGGTCGATCCGATTACGGCGGAGGAAGGGGCGGAGGTTCCCAAACCCGCGGATCCCGCAAAAGCGGACCATACCTTTCAAGGCTGGTATAGCGCCGCGGAAGGCGGGACGCTCTACGCCTGGCCCCACACCCTCAACGCCGATGTAACCATGTACGCCCGGTGGGAGGCCGCGGGTCCGCCCCCTGCCCAACAGTACACCATCACCTTTAACAGCCAGAACGGTTCCACGGTTGCGCCGGTTACGGCGGATGAGGGGACGCAGGTTCCCAAACCCGCGGATCCTGCCAGGGAAAACTACACCTTTGAAGGCTGGTATAGTGCCGCAAGCGGCGGGACCCTGTACGCCTGGCCCTACGCCCTTGAAAGGGACATAACCATGTATGCCCGGTGGACGGCGGCGGGCCAGCCCCCTGTCCAACGGCACACCATTACCTTTGACAGCCACGGCGGTTCCGCGGTGCCGCCCATAACCGCTAATGAGGGGACTCAGGTTTCCAAACCCGCGGATCCCGTGAAAAACGGCTATGCCTTCCAGGGCTGGTTTGACGCGGAGACCGGCGGCGCGGCTTATGACTGGCCCCACGCCCTTGCCGCGACCGTGACCATGCACGCCCAATGGACGCTTGCCGCCTACAGCATAAGCTACAACCTGGGCGGCGGGACCAACGCCGCGGAGAACCCGGCGGAGTATACCATTGAAAGCGCCGATATTGCCCTGGCCGCGCCTACCCGCGCCGGCTACACCTTCGGCGGCTGGTTTGCCAACAGCGGTTTTACCGGCGCGGCGGTAACGGCGATTCCCGCGGGCAGCACGGGGGACAGGACCTTCTACGCCAGGTGGTCCCCCATTGTTTACAACATAAGCTACAACCTGGGCGGCGGGACTAACGCCCCGGCGAACCCGGCGACTTATACCATTGCAAGCGCCGGGATTACCCTGGCCGCGCCCAGCCGCGCCGGCTATGCCTTCGGCGGCTGGTTCGACAACGAGGGCTTTACCGGCACGGAGGTAACGGTGATTCCCGCGGGCAGCGCCGGCGACAAAACCTTCTACGCCAAGTGGGCGCTTGTTACCTACACCATTACCTTTGACAGCCAGGGCGGTTCCCCTGTCAATCCGATTACGGAGGCCGGGGGGGCGCAGGTTTCCGAACCCGCGGCTCCCACAAGGGCGGACCACCTCTTTGAAGGCTGGCGCTCCTCTGCGGAAGGCGGGACTTTGTACGCCTGGCCCTACACTCTGAATGGAAATGTAACCATGTTTGCCCGCTGGCAGGCGCTGCTTACCGGCTCCGTAAGCATCACCGGGGCTCATGACGCGCAGGGCGGGACTACCCCCCTGGGCCTGATCGCGAATACCGGCGCCCTTGGGGGCAGCGGGACAATCAGCTATCAGTGGGAGAGGGCCGATTCCGCCGCCGGGACTTTTGCCAATATTGACGGCGCCACAGACGCAACCTATGACCTTGTGGCAGCGGATCAGGGAAAGCACATCCGCGTAACGGTAAGCCGCGCGGGGTATAGCGGAACTAAAAGCAGCGCCCCGGCGGGACCGGTTGTGCTTCCCGCTATTTCCGGCGCCGCAAGCATCACCGGGGCCCATGACGCGGGAGGCGGGAATGTCAGCCTGGTCCTGACCGCAGATACCGCCAGCCTCGGCGGCAGCGGGACAATTATCTACCAGTGGGAGCGCTCCGATGCCGCAGCCGCAACCGGAAACTGGACCGCCATTTCCGGCGCCGCCGGCGCAACCTATAGGCTTGTAGCGCCGGATGAGGGAAAATATATCCGGGTAAGGGCAACCCGCGTGGGGTACAGCGGAACCATACCTAGCGCCGCGGCGGGGCCGGTTGTGCTCCCCGTTCTTAGCAACAGCGGCCCGCTATCCATCATAGGAACCCCCCAGGTGCGCTTAACCCTGGCCGTGGACACTTCTGTTCTTAGCGGCAGCGACACAAGCTTCACCTATATATGGGAACGCTCCGATACTTCAGGCGGACCCTGGACCGCTATTTCCGGCGCCACGGAGGAGACCTATACCCTGGCAAGGGCGGACGAGAATAAGTACATCCGGGTAAGGGTAAGCCGTGTGGGGTACAACGGAACGGTAGACAGCAATGAGACGGCGCAGGTTGGCCTCCAAACCCCCGGCGGGGGCAATATCACCATAGGCTTTAACTACGACGCCATTGTCATTGACGGGAGTGACGGAATCAATGAGATCTACAAAGCCAGCGCCGGTCCGAACAATATCACCTTAAGCGCGTCAGGTTATACCGATGTGAAGTGGTATGTCGACGGAGACATCTTCCCCGCGGGAACCGGAGATTCGATTACCCTGAATGCTTCCGATTACAGTGTAAAGTCCCACTCCATCACCTTTACGGGCAGGAAGGACGGCAATCTGTACTCCCAAATCATTCCCTTTACGGTGAAAAATTAGGAGGCAAAGATGAAAAAGATTTTTCTGAAAACCCTGTATCTGGGTATCGTTTTATGCATAGCGGGCCTTAGCGGATGCCAAAACCCCCTGAACCCGCCAAAGGAAGCGCCCGCTCCCCAGGGTACGGGGCGCGTGGTGGTGACTATAGTCGACGCCGCGGCAAATGGATCGGCGCGGACCATTGCGCCGGACGCAGGCGGATTTGCCAAGTACACGCTGACCTTTTCCGGTCTGGAGGATGAACCCCCCAGACCCCCGGCCGACATAACAATGGGCGGCAGCGTTACGGGGACGCTTCCGGTCGGTCCCTGGACCATAACCGCCACGGGCTATATCGAGGTGGAAGGCAGTTATGTTGCAAGCGCCGAGGGAAGCGCCGAGGTTGATGTGGTCAGCGGACAATCCGTGCCGCTGACTATCATCCTGGGGCCCAAGACCGGCGGCGGCCAGGGAACCTTTGCCTATTCCCTGAAAATACCTTCCGGGTTAACCGGTTCCGACCTGATCATAAGATCGGCGGAGGGCGGCGCTGTTGCAGCCATTCCCCTTGCGCATGATCCGGAGGGAATAACCGGCTCCGTGGAGCTTAATCCGGGCCAATACCTGGCGCTGATACGGCTCCAAAAGGGAGAGGGGGGAGCCGCCCTGTACGCGGGGCTTACCGAGGCGCTGCATATTTACTCCGGCTTGATCAGCGCTCTTCCCCCACAAGAATTTACCGATGCCGATTTCACGGCGGCGGTCAGCGACTTTGATCTGACAAGCCTGGTTCCCGCGCCGGTAGTATGGAGCGACCCTGTTGCCGCCCTTAGCGGGAACCAGTACACGGGGACTATTGCGTGGACGGAAAGCGATGACACCCCTGTTGCCGGCATATTTGAACCGGGAACGGCGTATAAGGCTGTTGTCACCCTGACGGCAGGATCAAATTACACCCTTACCGGCGTTCCGGCAGACAGCTTTGCCCACAGCGGCGCGACTACGATTACCAACACTGCGAATAGCGGGGTTATTACCATTATCTTCCCGGCAACGGACGAATCTTCTATTACCGGCGTTACCGTTTCGCCCGCTTCTTCCAGCGTGGCAAAGGGGAGTACCGGAGTATTGACGGCAGCGGTAACGGCAACGGGAACCGCTCCGCCCCCCCAAACCGTCGTCTGGACTGTGGAGGGAAACAACGACAGTGCAACCACCATCTTTCTTTCTCCGTCGCCGGGCTTCGGGCCCGCCCAGGTGGCCAATCTAACGATAGCCACCAATGAAACCGCTTCTACCCTGACCGTCAAGGCAACATCCACAGTGGATGATTCCCAGTACGGCACGGCAACGGTTACCGTAACGGCCGCGC
>JAIROB010000206.1 GCA_031257695.1 Treponema sp.
GGTGCGGCGCCTACAAAATTTTTGAACGTTTGTCCTCGCCGGGGGGGCGCTGGCCCCCCGCTTTGGCCCACCGCTAACGCGGGGGGGGCACGCGCTCCCCAGGCTAGGACCTCCTCACACAGTACAGGCGCAGCCCCGGAGACCCAACCGGGCCCATAGGGGGGAGCGCAGATCTTTTCGCATTGCTTCAACACGTATTTTAATATACATTTAAAGGGGTGATTTTTTTGTCGTATCAGAGGGGGCAAAGGTAAGGGCGGCTCCGCAATGCCCGGCTCTGCGGCCCCTCCCCAGCTTTGCCCGGATAACGAAAAGAGAGGCGCCGGTGTACAAAACGCATATTTTCCTGGAAATCCGCATTTTACTCCAGCCGTCGGCGCTGCCGGCCTTGAAAACCTTCTGCGGCTGCTCCGCCGCGGGCGGAGCGGAGGGAGCGGGCGTTTCCTGCCCGATTTGCCGGGGAGAATGGAGCCTGCCGGGGAAGGATCCGCCGGTTCCGCGGCTTAACCCCCAGGCAGCGCGGAGGGCTTATCTGCTTATCCGCAGCCTGAGCTGTTCCATTGTGCGGGAAGCGGTTTACGAGCGAAACCTCAACACCCCTCCCATGCCGGAAGGCCCCGACGGAAAGCCGGGCATCGCCCTCTCCGGCCTGTCGCTTAAGCTGGGAACCGGCGGCGGCCTGGACATTCTGTTCCACCGCCGGCGCAAGCGGATCCGCATCGCCGAGATCCGGCTGGAGGAAGACGCCGGCCGCCTGACCCATTCCGCAAGGGGGCCCTCCGGCCAGAGCGAAACCAGGATAGACTACTCCAGCGCGGGTATGCCGAGCCTGCGGATCAGGACCCGGGCGGATTTTGAGATTGGCGAGGAGGCGGAGATCTTTCTCAGCGAACTGCGGCGGCACATTCAGTACCTGGGGATCATCCCGGGGGCCCCCCAGAGCCCGCTGGGGAAACCGGTTTCCCTGGAAAACGTGATCCGCTGCAACGCCTATGTGGCCATGGCCCCCTACCCGGAAACGCCGGAACATTTTGTCAAACTGCGGAACCTCAACTCCATCAACTTTGTGGGAAAGGCGGTAAACGCCGAAATATCCCGGCAGGAAGAAACCCTCCTGAACGGCGGGACCGTGCTTGCGGAAAGCCGTATCTGGAACGAGACAAAAAACGCCAGCGAGTCCTTCCAGATACGGACCGGCGAAGACAGGCCCCGGTTCCAGCGGGAGAACCTGCCCCCCTTCATCCCCGGGCCGGACATTCCGGACGGCGCGGGCGCGCTCCTCGCGGGCAGCTTTTTCGTCGAGCTTCCCGAAGCCCGCCGGGACCGGATGATGGCCGAACACGGCCTGACCCAGCACCAGGCGGAGTTTATCTGCGACGAAAAGAGCCGGGCGGACTACTTTGAAAAAACCCTGTCCCTGGGCGCGCCCGGCAGGGAAGCCGCCCGGTGGATGAGCTCCTATATCATTAAGGAATGTAAACGCCTGGGCCTGTCCATGGCGGACTCCCCCCTCAGCCCGGAACGGTTCGCGGCGATCCTCGCCATGCTCCGGGACCGGCGCATCCACGGCAGCATTGCCAAGCAGGCCATAAGCGCCGTATTGGAGGAGGACCGGGACCCCGAAGGGATAATCCGGGAACGGGGCTGGGAACAGTTGACCAACCGGGACTCGATCAAGGCAATCGTGGTCTCGGTGATTCAGGAGAATCCCCTGGAGGTGCGCCGGATCCGCGAAGGAGACGCCCGGCCCATACAGTTTCTCACGGGGCTTGTTATGAAGGAAACCGGCGGCCTGGCGGAACCGACCCTGGTTAAGGATATTCTCAGGGAGGAGCTGTCGGTTTCCCTGGTCTACGTCCTTTCCATGGGAGGCGCCATTTCCGGCCGGGTCGGGGAGGACGGCGCGGTGGAAACCGGTGACGAACAGGTCCTACGGGAACTTTTGACGCCCTCGCCGGCGCAGGGTGATCCGGGGGATGATTTTGCCGACCTTTCCAAGGTCCGCTTCGAATCTATCCAGGTGGGCCGTATCCTTTCGGAGGAGATAAGCCCCTCGGACTGGGCCGCGCTTATCGAAACCGTAGCGGAAAAGCTCAATTCAGGAACCGCCAACGGCATCGTGATTGCCCACGGCACCGACACCCTTTCCTACACCGCTCCCCTGATCTACTGGCTCTTCGCGGACGCCAGCGCCCCCATCGTGTTTGCCGCCTCCTCCACCCCGCCCGGCGTATCCTCCGAGGCCAGGCGGACCATGAAAAAGGCCGTGTCCCTGGCCCTGGGGAAGGATAAGGGGGTGTATGTGGTGCATGGCGGCAGGATCCTCTCCCCGCTGAACCTGAAATTCGAGCATATCGGGGTGGACGGGTTCAGGAACTGGAACACGAGGGCGCCGGTTTTTTCCGGCCCCCCCCTCCTGGTCGGCCCCCTGGAAGCGGATCGCTACGTGCTGGCCCAACTGCTGGAAACGGCGGTCAACTCCATGTGCGTCATCCGCATCTACCCCGGCATACGGGCGGACTACCTGGCCTCCCTCATGGACCGGGGGGTCAGCAACTTTTTCCTTGAGCTCTACGACACCGGAACCGCGGGCTTTCGGGAGGGCCCCTACTCCCTCAAACGGGCCTTTTCCCTGGGCAAACGCCGGGGCGTCCGGTTCTACTGCAGTTCCCAGCAGGAGGGTATCGTGGACTTTTCCGGCTATGCCACCTCCCACGAGCTTTGGCGGGCCGGCGCCGTCCCCCTGGGCGCCTACACCACCGAGACCGCCGTGGCCCGTTACCTGGCGGCCAGCATCATCGCCGACAGCGAGGAGGAACTGGCCCAGCTCATGGACTCGCCCTCAATACTGGGGGCTTGAGACCGGTTTCGCTATGCTTTAGACTTAATTTATGACCATTTCGGCGCGGAACAACTATTTCAGGATAGGCATAGCCCTGTCCTTTATATCCCTGGCTGTCACTCTGGCCCTGTCGTTTACAACCTTTCCGGCCTATCCCCGGGTTGGCGCCGAGGCTGTCCGGACCACGGGGATCTTTCAGGTCCTGCTCTCCCGGTTTTTCCAGGCCCAGGCCTATGTTTCCCTTGCCACCATGATAAGCTCGGCGCTCTACGCCTTTGTCTCCATGATCTTCATCTATTACTTTTTTGAAAAAACCCAATCCCCGGAAATTCTCTTTTTGGCCCTTTTTGTGTCGGCCTTTGCCTTTGAAGGGCTGCGGATCATGGCCCCCCTTAGGGACGTGTACGACCTCAGCGCGTTCTATCCGGTTCTCGGTTCCCGAATTCTGCTCTTTGCCCGGTTCTTTGGGATTTTTTCCATCTTTGCCGCCAGCGTTTATGCGGCGGGGCTGGGGGAGCAGAAGCAGGAAAATATCGTGTTTATCATAGCCATTGCATCATTGGCCGTCGCTCTGGGGGCGCCCATCGACGGCCTTGCCTGGGACAGCAGCCTTATGATGATCCTGGGTTACCCCTCCCTGCTGAAAATGGCGGAAGCGGGGATTATGTTCATTACAGTGATCAGCTTTTTCATCTCCGCGTATTCCCGGGGCTCCAGGGAATATATTTTTATCGGCTTAGGCTCCTTCCTGATGTTCTGGGGCAGGACAATGCTTCTCGCCTCGGACACCTGGATTACCCCCCTGCCCGCGCTCCTCCTCCTGACAGGCGGCACCTGGATAAGCTGCGTCCAACTCCACCGCGTGTACCTCTGGCTTTAAGAATTCCGGGCGCCCCACACCGGCTTTGATCTCCGCCCCCAACAACCGGCTATTGCCGGACGGCCCCGCTCCGGCTATAGTCAGTCTATGGAAATAATGAAGCGCACAAGGACCTGCGGCGCCCTGCGGAAGGCCGACACGGGGAAAACGGTGACTCTTAACGGCTGGGTGCACCGGAAACGGGATCACGGCGGCATCTCCTTCATCAACCTCCGGGACCGGCACGGGGTGACCCAGGTGGTGGTCGATGCGGACGCTCCGGCGGAACTGGCCGCGGCGGCCGCGGAGCTGCGGAACGAGTTTTGCATTGCCGTGGAGGGGACCGTCCGCGCCCGGCCCGATTCCATGGCAAACCCCGAAATGCCCAC
>JAIROB010000026.1 GCA_031257695.1 Treponema sp.
CTCAGCGCGGCTTCCCGCAGATTTTCCGCGGTCAGGGGCTTGAGCTGGAAGATCCGGCTCCGGCTGACCAGCGCCCGGTTCACTTCAAAGAAGGGGTTTTCCGTGGTGGCGCCCACCAGTATGACCGTGCCGTTTTCCACCCAGGGGAGCAGCGCGTCCTGCTGGGCCTTGTTCCAGCGGTGCACTTCGTCCACAAAGAGGATGGTCCGTTTGCCGTAGAGCCGCCGCCGCTCGTCGGAACGGTCTATGGCTTCCCGTATATCCTTTATCCCCGACAGGACCGCGTTGAGACTTTCAAAGGCGCTTCTGGTGGTGTTGGCGATGACCCGGGCCAGGCTGGTTTTCCCCGTGCCCGGGGGCCCGTAGAAGATCACCGACGAGAGCCGGTCCGCCTGTATAGCCCGGCGGAGCAGCCTTCCGGGGCCCACGATATGATCCTGGCCGACCACGTCGTCCAGGGTCCGGGGCCGCATGCGGTCCGCCAGGGGGCCGTCGAGAACGCTCCGGGCGGCAAAGAGATCAGACAAAACTGCCCCGGCTTTGTTTCATTCCTCGTGGTTCCACTGCCAGCCCCCGTCAGACCGGTTCCGGTATGAATAGAGCCCCTGGTTGGTGGTGGCGGCAAATATCACCGAAGGTTCCCCCGCCTGAGCGGGCTCCAAAACCCACAGCGCGGTAACCGGGTAGCGCCTCAGGGAAGAATCGTACTGCTGGTTGTCGCTGACGCTGCTTGGCTGGTTTTCCCCGGGGATCAGCGGCGTTCCGTCGTGGGTTCCGTCGCTTTTGAACTGAAGCTCCATATACCCTTGTTGATACGAAGAACTTCGGGTCTTATACCCAAGGAGGAGCAATTTATCGTAGCCGTCCTGCGGATCCGGGCTGTCCATCAGGGCAAGGGCGCCGGAGTAGTAGGTTCCGCCCAGGGAGGTGGGGTCGACCTTGAGGCCCGAAGCGTCGACACGCACAAGGTACCCGCCCGCGCTGATCCCTACGATGACATCCGCCTCCGCCTGCAAAAGCCCCGCAACATCGGTGGGAACGGAGGCGGCTGCGGTCTCAAGCGCAAGGGTCAAGGAACTGCCGGAACCGGAGGATTTGTATATCCCCTTCCCCCTGGCGGCAAGGTAGTAGTCGTTCCCGACTTTGCCGGCTCCGGTGAGGAGGGCCCCGGCGACGGGGATCCCGGCGGTTTCCTCCACGACCCTAAACCCGCCCGAATCTTTGTAGAGGATGGCATAATCGTAGGCGTCGCCGTCCGCCTTTGCGCCGGTGGCGAACAAAGCGTCTCCCGCTCCGAAAATGTTCTGTATAAACCCATAGTCGCCGGGGGGATCAAGCTCCTCCCAGCCGTTCCCGTTGTTTTGCCATACCTGCGCGGTGGCATTGCCTATGGCGAGGGCGTAAAGAACATCGCCGGACGCGCCGGAGACGGAGGCCAGGTCCGCCACGTACCCCCCCGGTCCGGGGCTGGAGCTCCAGAACGCCGCGGGCGCATGAGGATCGAGATCATACTCCCAGATGCCGCCGTTGGCCACGTAGAGTTTTTCCCTGCCGTCAATCACCGCCCGCACCATCTTGGAAGGGGAGCCCCTGATTATCGGGTTTGTCGGCGCGGTTTCCCCGGATATATAGTCAAAAATAGGGTCCTGGCTGCAACCGGCCGTAAGAAGCAGGAGGGAAAACGCCGCGCGGGGCGTTAAACGTTTCAGTGTGGTTATCAAGTTACTCATAGGTGTTGTCCTGTCCCGAATGCCATGTTTCTTTTCCTTATTCCTTAAAAGTGATACCGGGCGGAGATGGTAAGCTCCAGAAAATTGCCGTATACGGTTCGATCCGCCCATTGGGGAACCCACCACCAGGCCGCGTTCAGTCCAAAGGACCAGTCGGGGTTAAAACGCCAGTACGCGGACGCCGAAGGTTTTACGAAAAGCCCGAAAAACTTCTTTTCCAGATAGGTCTGGGGGGCAAAACCTGTCAGCAGGGAGAGGGGGAATTCAAAACGTCCCAGGATAAACTGATAACCTAGCCGCAGCCCCATGGGCACGATGAACAGAGCGTTTTTCGCCTTGGTGGTGGCAACCATACCCCCCAGCTCGCCGCCTATAAAGAAATGGCTGTTAATGAAATAGGTGTATGCCAGGGTCCCGCCGCCGCCTACGCCTATGTTTCCATCCTTAACGCCCCCGGATTCGTGAATAAAGACTGTGGGCACAATGGGGCCGACGGAAATGCCGATCATCTTATCCCCCCGGGAGTAGAGATCCGGCATAAGCTCCGGCCAATCCGATTCCAGGGGAAGATCGGGGCTGTCTTCTCCGGCGCCCTCCCCTTCTTCAAATTCCTGGGCGGTCAGGGGAAACAGCAGGGCCGCAAGGAGCAGCAACACAAAAAAGACCCGACCATTAGCGATCCTCATGGATAAACCTCGTCATAAAACTTCATCTGAAAAGTCCCAAAACCCGGGTTTTGAAACGATCCTCTCTGATATTATACCATTGTTGCCATTATTTCAACGCTGAATGCCGCCGGGCGGTCAGGGTCTTTCGGATCCTATCAATTCCAGGTACTGGAGCAACACCGGGTATTTGGTGAGCAATTCGCCGTATTTTTCAAGCTCGTCAAAACGGAGCAGGGCATTGACGCTCTGTTCCGTCCTGAGGGCAAGTTCCGCTCCCAGAAGCTCCTTTTGGCGGTTAAGGTACTCCCCGTACAGGGACCGGGCCGTGGCGTATAGGGCATAATCCGGCAGCCTGGCGCTACGGATGAGGCAGGACAGGTTTTCCACATCCGGAAAAGCGCGGCCTATTTCCCCTTCCAGCCGGGCGGACGCGGCTCGCAGACCCTCGTAGGGTTTCAGTTCGCCGGAGATCTGTTCCCGGGCGGCATAGGCTTCAAGCCGTTCCCGGGCGAAAAAGTCTATTTCCCGGGCCAGGCTCTTTTCGTAGTCCTCCAGGGACGCCTGATCGGAGATTCCCCTGGTCAGGACCAGGGAAGGCAGGGAATCGGGCTTGAGGGAAAAGGAAAGATCCGCCTCGATGCTGTAGGAAAAATCCGCGGCAATCCCCGTCTTTTCCGCATAGGCCGCCGCCAAGGGAAGGGTCCCGCCGGCTGAAACCGGAAGGTTCACATGGTTGGGGCGGAAGATCAGGGTGGAGGCGTTTGTGGGGATGAGTTTTTGCCAGACCCAGCGGAATTCCCCTTCCCGGATCACCGCAGGATCTATCCCGTGGGTTTTCGAGCGCAACACCCCGTAAGAACCGGGGGGCGCCGGAAACTGCGCCCAGCCGAAAAAAAAGACCGTCCCGGAAAGGATAATGAGAAGAACAAGGAAAACAAGGACTTTCTTCATATATGTTCCTAAAGGAGGCTTTCCCAAAACTTCATTTTTTGGAACAGGCTCAAGCACGTTTGGATTTTTTGCCGACCATAGCTTTATTATACAGTATTGTGCTAATCTGAAAAGAGGGGTTTTGAGGAATGTCTTTTTTCCGCCTGGAAAAAAAGCCTATCATTGCCATTCTGGTAAAGCGGGCTATTCTTTTTTTCTTTTTCCTCTGCGCTCTGGCGGTGTTTCTCTACGGCATAGGGACGGCCCAGGAATTTACGGACAGAACCCAGTTGATGCTCCTGCGCTTGTCCGTTATTTTCGGCCTTTCCCTGGCGGTGGGTTCCATTTACGGAATTGCCCTGAATTTTTGGCTTGCCTTCCGTGATCGCAAATACCGGTTTTTCGCGGGGGCCGGATTGTACATAGTCCTGGGTATATTCGGCGCCGCCATAGCGACCCTGGCGGCGTTTATCATTGTTGCCGCAGGGGGGAATAGAACATGACCACGGGAAAACGGCTTTTTGCGCTCCGGGGCGCCGTCCAGTGCAAAAACGATCCGGAGGATATTACGGAACAGGTGGGACGCCTCTATGACGAGCTGCTTGCCCAAAACAATTTGGCGGAGCCGGATATTGTCTCCATACTGTTTTCGGTTACCGCGGATCTGGACGCGCTCAACCCGGCCGCGGGCCTTCGTAAGAGCGGACGGGCCGGGGAGGCCAGTCTCTTTGTGCTGCAGGAAGCGGCCGCGCGGGGGGGGCTGGAGAGGACCGTCCGGGCGCTCATCCACTGCTACCTGGACGAAGGCGCCCGGCTCCGCCATGTGTACCGCAACGGAGCGGAGGTTCTGCGCCCGGACCGGTGACGGGGGGATATGCTCCCCTGGGCCCGGTTGGGTGTGTGGGGCGGAGCAATGCGGCCGGTTGAAAAACCCGGCAAAAACTTCTATGATTAACCCGGAGGCTGCTATGGCTGTAAACCGCTCCTACAAAGACAGCGTGTTCTCGCTTCTGTTCAACAACCCCGAAACCCTGCGGGAACTCTACGGCGCCCTGGAAGGCGTTACGCTGCCCCCGGACCTGCCCATCACCATTAACACCCTGGAGGACGCGCTCTTTATGGAGCGGGTCAACGACCTTTCCTTCGTGTGCCCCGACAGGCTGGTGGTGATTTTCGAGCATCAATCCACGGTGAACCCCAATATGCCCCTGCGCTGCCTTATGTACCTTGCCCGGCTCTATGAAAAGATCATCGACAACAGGGATGTCTACAAGAGCAAGCTGCTGACCATACCCCGGCCCGTGTGTTTCGTGCTGTACAACGGACCGGCGGACTACCCCGACGAAATCCGGCTGAAACTCTCGGACGCCATGGCGGACCTCACGGAGCTGGGGTATACGGGGCCTCCCGATTTGGAGTTGACGGTGCGGATGATAAACATCAACAAGGGGCACAACAGCGAACTGGTGGGGCGGAGCAAAACACTTGAGGAGTACAGCGAGTTCATAGGGAAGGCGCGTGAGTGTGAGCAGGAGCTGGGGAGCCGGGAGGAAGGGGTAAAGGCGGCGGTGAAATACTGCATAAGCCGTGGGATATTGAAGGAATTTCTGGAGCTGCATAGCTCGGAGGTGGTAAGTATGTTGTTTACTGAATGGAACTGGGACGATGCGTTGGCGGTTCGTTTTGAGGAAGGCCGGGAGGAAGGCCGGGAGGAAGGCCGGGAGGAAGGCCGGGAGGAAGGCTGGGAAAAGGGCCGAGAAAAAGGCTGGGAAGAGGGCCAGGAGAAAATCGCCCGGAATGCTCTGATGGAGGGCCTTTCCCTGGAAACAATCCGGAAAATCACCGGCCTTGATATTGAAACTATCAGGAACATCGCCCCATGATGCGCCCTAACCATCGTCTTGTCGCCGTTTTCGAGGAAGGCGTCAATTTCCATGATAATGTTATGTTCCCGGTCCGTTATTTCGGTGCGGTTGGCCCTGGTAAATACAAATTCGGAATTGCCGGTTTGGGGGAAATCTCGCTTGACAGAATTTTCCGGGCCGTGCTATAGTAGCCGCGGCGTTTCAAAGGAAGCAGGGGTGCGAATCCCCCGTTATTCCGTAACTGTATTCGGGAAGAACCGTCAACAACGGCCACTGGACAGAGGATGTTCGGGAAGGCCGACGGCAAATTGCCCGTAAGCCAGGAGACTTTGGCGCCCGGCTGCCCCCGTGTAAAGGCGGGCGGTTCATGTATGAAGACGGTTTTTTTGAAAAACCGTGGTTCCGGAAAAGGGCCCGAAAAGAAATGCCAGCTTTGAAAGTGGAATTCGTTTTGTCCCCGCCTCCTTGCGCTCCCGCGGGCCTTATGTCGTCCGCCGGGACTATGTTGGGGGGGGCGGCGCGGGGGCGGGGGGGGGCGGGGGGGGGGGGGGGGGGGG
>JAIROB010000078.1 GCA_031257695.1 Treponema sp.
CGGCCGTTGTCGGTCACACGGTCGTTGTTCTGCAAGTTGTTGCGGACAAAGACCTCCTCCCGCTTAACCAGGGCCTTCCGCTTCTCTATCTTGGCCTGTATGTCCAGCTTCGTGTAAGACGCGGTCCGGCATTTTTCGTACAGCGCCTTGTACTCGTTGTGCTGGGTCTCAAGCCCCATAAGCTAATCGGCGGGCAGCCCCCATTCGACAGCGTTCTCTTTGGAAACGGAGACAAGGTTCCCGCTCCACTCAACAAAGTCCGATTCTCTTGTAGGAAAATAACTCATAGATAACCTCACTTTTAGCCGCTTTTAGCGGCGCTTATATCGAACACGGACGCAAAGCGTCTGTGATAACCTCGCTTTTAGCCGCTATCCGGGCGGATAGCGCCCTTGTCCGGTCGAATAACGCCGTTATCCTGCCGCATAGCGCGGCTATCCGACCGCATAGCGCCCTTATCCGGGCGGACAGCGGCCCTGGTCTGATGAGCGGGGGCCATAAGCGGCGGGAAAAGAGCGGAGGCCGGATAAAAAGGGAGGTTCCGCGGGTGCGGAGAGGGGTATTTCCTAGTATTCCTATCGGGGGGGGGGGGGCGAAGGACTTACTAAGTAACAGGGGGCGATAACCAATTGGGGAGGAGGAGGCGCGCCGGGCGGCGGCGGGTATGATCACGACTGATAATGCGCGGACCGTCATGGTTTCTTCCTCCATCTCCGTCATAGAGTCTATGGTATAATAATACCGGCCTTTGAGAAAAAATACAAGAGTTTATATAAATATACTTGAGGCTGTTCCAAAAACTGAAGTTTTGGAACAGCCTCTATTATTATCTCACCAAATATTCCGGTTGTCAAATTTTTTGTAACTATTCAGTCGTAGCATAATTTAGGACCTATCCGCACAGTTCCTCACTGTTCAGGCGCCTGCGGGGAGAGCCGGAAAAATGCCGCGCCTCTTACTCCGAATACGCCCGGTTTGCCTTTTCCACTATGGCGTCCACCTGCTCTTCGCTCATACCGAAGAAGCTCCGGGCCGAGCGGAGGGGGATATCCTTGAGCATTTCCATCATCTGTCCGGAACTGATGCCGGCGGCGCCCGCTTTGTCCGGGATGGTGAAAAATTTGCCCATCTCCTCCTCAAAGAGGGATCGGACCCGGGGTTCGGAGAGGAAATCACTGACCGCCGTGTTGCTGTCGGCTTTAAAGGGAAGCGGCCGGTCCTGGACCACCAGTACCGTATCCCGGGCCTGAATATCCCGGGATGATTTTCCGATCAGAATTTCGTAATCCCCCCCGGCGGCATACCAGTCGGCAATATCGGTATTGTAATAGGCAAAGGCCCGGTTATCCAGGATAAATTCCGCGGTTTTGGTCTCCCCCGCTGTCAGAGCAAGTTTGACAAAATCCTTCAGTTCTTTTTCCGGACGGTTTGGGGTCCCGGTCTTATCCCGCACATACAGTTGGACAACCTCTTTTCCCTCCCGGCTCCCGGTATTGGTAACGTCAATCTGTACCTTGAGGGTTTCTCCCGCTTTGAGGGATTTGGTACTGAGCCGGAGATTTGAATAACCAAAGGTGGTGTAGGAAAGACCATGGCCAAAGGGATAACGGACCGGCATCTGTTTTTTGTCGTAGTACCGGTAGCCCACGTAAATCCCTTCCCCATAGAACACCCGGCTTTTGGTCCCCGGAAAGTTGAGATACGAAGGGTTGTCCTCCAATTTAACGGGGAAGGTCTCCGCCAGTTTACCCGAAGGGTTGGCCTCCCCAAAGAGGAGGCGGACCGCCGCTTCCCCCACACCCTGGCCGCCCAGGTATAATTCCAGGACGACCTTTACCTGATCCGCCCAGGGCATCTCCACCGGGGAACCGTTGTGGAGGACCACCACGGTGTTTTTCTGCACCCCGCATACGGCCCGGATAAGTTCGTCCTGACAGGCGGGCAGCCGCATATGGGCCCGGTCGTAGCCTTCAGATTCAAAGGAATCGGGGAGGCCCGCGAAGATCACCGCCGCATCGGCCCGGGACGCGGCCTCAAGCGCCCCGGCAAAAAGCGCTTCATCCCGATCGTCCTTATCCGTCCGGAATCCCGGGGCATAGACGATCTCCCCCGCGCCGGGGATGTCTTTTACCGACTCCAGAGCGTTGGATACTCGGAAGGGGTTAATATGGGAACTGCCGCCGCCCTGATACCGGGGTTTTTCCGCGAATTCACCGATAAAGGCGATCTTCCGCCCTTTCTGTAGGGGCAGGGTTTGGTCTTCATTTTTCAGCAGCACCGCCGACTCTTCTTCTATTTTTACCGCAAGGGCATGATCTTTTTCCCGGTTAAATTCCGTTTTTACCCGGTTATCCGCGTAACGGAATAGGATATTCAGGATCCGTTCCACCGCGGTATCCAGTACCTCCTGGGGAAGGGAGCCGTCCTGTACCGCCCGTACAATCTGGACATTGGTGGTTCCCCCGGAAGATGGCATTTCCAATTCCAGCCCTGCCCGGAGTCCCTCGACCCGCCGGTTTACCGCCCCCCAATCGGACATTACATACCCTTCAAACCCCCATTCGTCCCGGAGGATACCGGTAAGGAGCCGCCGGTTCTCCGAGGCAAATACGCCGTTGATCTTATTATAGGAACACATGATCGTCCAGGGCCCGGCCCCGGTAACGGCAATTTCAAAACCCCGCAGGTAGATTTCCCGCAGGGTCTGTTCGTCCACCTCCGCGGATATGACCATCCGGCGGTATTCCTGGTTATTCACCGCAAAGTGTTTAATGCTGGTCCCCACGTTTTTGCTTTGCACCCCGTTGATGTACGCGGCCGCGAGTTCCCCCGCCAGGCAAGGATCCTCGGATAAATACTCAAAATTCCTGCCGCAGAGAGGGCTCCGCTTGATATTGACGGCGGGCCCCAGGAGTACGGAAACTCCTTCCGCCTGACATTCGTCCCCCAGGGCCTCCCCCAGAAGACGCAGCAGATCCCGGTCAAAGGAGGACGCGGTGGCGCAGGCGGCGGGGAAACAGACGGCCTTAATGCTGGCACTCATCCCCAGGTGATCCACCGTGCCTTCCTGTTTACGGATCCCGTGGGGGCCGTCGGAAACCATTACCACCGGAATTCCCAGGCGTTCCACTCCCTGTAAATGCCAGAAATCCGTACCGGAACACATCCCGGCCTTTTCTTCCAGTGTCATTTGACGTACCAGTTCTTTAATGTTCCGCGCCATATTTTTCCTCCATAAAAAAATAGGGTATCAGGTATACATGGGGCTTTTTTCACCTTCCGGTTAGTTTGAATTTCCGGTTCGATAACAAGCCTCATCGTTGTTTCATACTATACATAGAATACATAGAAATCAGACGGCGATCTACGGAGCATGCGACAATTATCAGGCCACTCAAGTAAAGAAAAAAACATACCCGGATTCCGGATTGAAGGACGCCGCCAAAATTTTTAGTAAATCTGCATTTCCTTGCGGTGTTCCAGAACGGCGGTTTGGCTTTCGGCGATAAGCTGGGGGCGGAGAAACGCTTTAAGAATATTCCCGATGTTGTAATTGTGCTTGTTGACGAGAATGGCCGGAAGAAGGTAGGCCGAACCTCGTCCGTATTCAAGGGGGACAGCCTTCACCTTATACTCCCGTATCCAGTCTTCGTCCCGGTAAACCAGAAAATCTATCTCCCCGGAAATAAAAAGCGCCCGGCAGGTAACGTAGGGACGCTCGATAATCCGCGCCTTTTTCCCTCTGCACAGCCGTTTGGTCAGCGCGTATTGATCCACGCAGGAGGGATCCGCCGCTATGGTGTCTCCGTCAGAGATGTTCCAAATTCCGGGCCGCCTGCCGCACAGGACAAAGGGCGGCGAGTAAATACACCCGTCCAGAAGCGTCATAATACCCACATCGGGATATTTGGCGGCGATCCGGACCGCTGCGGACCGGGAAGTAACGGCAAAATCGTAGATCATCCGGGAGAGGGCGGCCCCCCGCTTGTCCGCGCCGTGAATAAAGGCAAAGTTGAAGGGTACGGGACAGTCCCCCATAACATCGCAAATTCCCGTGGCAAGACCGGCAAGGTCGCTGGTAACCGCCGGGGGCATGGTGGCGGTAATATGTTCAAGCCCTCCCAGCCGGAAAAGGGCCGCCTGGTTTACCGCACCGATGTAGGTTCCCATTTTTCCCCGTTTCTCCAGGGTAATGGCCCCGCTGTCCTGTAACCCTTCCAGGGCCTTTTGCACGAT
>JAIROB010000089.1 GCA_031257695.1 Treponema sp.
GCGGCTCCGGGGCCGGGTTATGCTGCTGCTCATCATCCCCTTCTGGACCAGCTCCCTGATGCGGCTCTACGGGTGGATCATCATGTTCCGGGCAAACGGCCCCCTGGACGTATTTTTGATGGGGCTCGGCGTCACCACAGCGCCCCTGCGGCTGCTCTACAGCTACCCCGCAGTGGTCACCGGGATGATCTACGCGCTGCTGCCCTTCATGATCTATTCGGTCTACGCCAGCGCGGAAAAGCTGGACCGGGAACTGGCCGAAGCGGCCCGGGACCTGGGCGCCTCGTCCCTGCGGGCCTTCCTGACCGTGAGCTTCCCCCTGACCATGCCGGGGCTCTTCTCCGGGGTGGCGCTCACCTTCATCCCTTCCATGGGGCTCTTTTTCATCGCCGATATTTTGGGGGGCAACAAGGTGGCGCTGGTGGGAAACCTGATCCAGGAACAGTTGCTGCGCTCCCACAACTGGCCCTTCGCCGCGGCTTTGAGCGTGGTCCTCACGGCCATGACCAGCGTTTTCATCCTCATATACCGCCGGATCAGCCGGGCCCTGGGGGGAAGCGGCGATTTGGAGGGGCTATTATGAGGAATCCGCGGGCCGCGCTGAGGGCAGGATACCTCGGGGCAATCCTGGTTGTGATGTACGTGCCCATCCTCATCGTTATCGTCTATTCCTTTAACGAGAGCCGTTTGAGCTCCCTCTGGAGCGGATTTTCCCTCCGCTGGTATGCCGAGCTCTTCCGGGACCGCGCCCTGTTTGAAGCCCTGCGGAACAGCGTGGTCCTGGCGCTGATCGCAAGTTTCTCCGCCGCGGTCATCGGGACCCTGGGAGCGGTGGGCGCCCGGAGTACTCCCGCGGGATCCCTGCGGAAGGGGCTGGAGGGCCTGGCTATCCTGCCCATCATGATCCCGGAGATCATCCTGGGGATGGCTCTGCTGGCCTTTTTCGCGTTTCTGGCCCTCCCCCTGGGGATGCTCACCCTGGCGATTGCCCATACCACCTTCTGTATTCCCTACGTGTACATGGTGGTGCGGGCCCGCCTGGCCGGGCTTGAGAAAACCTATGTGGAAGCGGCGAAGGATCTGGGCGCCGGGGAAGGCCGCGCTTTTTTCGATATTACCCTCCCCCTGATCCTGCCCGCGGTGGTGTCGGGGATGCTCATCGCCTTTGCCATGAGCTTCGACGATGTGATCGTCAGTGTTTTTGTCACGGGACCCTCCGCCAATACCCTGCCCATCAGGATCTTCACCCAGATAAAAACCGGGGTCACGCCGAAAACAAACGCGCTGTGCGCGCTGATGTTTGTCGTCACCATAGCGCTGTGCTTGGCCTCCGCGGCTCTGGGCAGATACAGAAAAACTAACGGCGAACAAGATGCGGCGCTGTAACAATGCGATTAAGAATAGGGGCGCATCCTGCCTGCGGCAGGACCGGGCTATTCGCTCCAATTCCTCGCCCGCCCTGCGGGCGGCCTGCGGGATTTCCGCTGCTATCCCTTGCGCGGCGCCCCGCGGGGGCGCTCACGGCGCATTGCCTCCCGTCAAATTTTTACTGTTATATTGCCGTTAAAGATGGTATACTGGCGAAGGAGCCTGTTGCACAACCCGGACGGGTTTACAAGGGCCTTGAAAAAACAAAAGGAGATCAAAAGGTGAAAAAATTCAGTTTTATTGTTCCGGTCCTGCTGCTTATCCTTGCCCTCTTTGGAGCCTGCGACAAGGGCGGCGCACAGCTTACCCTCTACACCTGGGCGGAGATGTTTCCCCAGGACATCCTCGACGGGTTTGAGCGGGACACGGGGATCGTTATTAATTATGTCAACTTTGACACGGACGAAACCATGCTGACCAAGCTGCAAACCGCCGGCGGGGGGGATTACGATCTCGTCATTGCCGACGACTACATCATCGAAACTGCCATTGCGGAAGGGTTGGTTCAGAAGCTGGACAAGTCAAAACTGTCCAACTACGGCAATATCAATCCCATCTATCAAAAACCCTTTTACGATCCCCTGGACGAGTACACGGTTCCCTACGGCGCCGGGGTGATGACCCTGGTCTACGATCCCGGCAGGACAGCCGCGCCCATCCGGGGCTATGCCGACCTGTGGTCGCCCTCACTGCGGGGCAATGTCGGGGTGATAGGCAACCACCGGGTCATCAACGGGATGGCGCTGAAAACCCTGGGGCAAAGTTACAACACCAACGATATCGCGGTTATCCGGCAGGCGGGGGAAATGCTTCTGGTCCTGGCGCCGAATATCCGGCTGATTCGGGACGACCTGCTGCAGGATGACCTTCTCTCTGGGGAAATTGCCGCGGCGGTGATGTACACCTCCCAGGCAACCGCGGCAAAACTGGAAAACCCCGGTTTGGAAGTGGTGTTCCCCGTCGAAGGGATAGGGTTCGGCATCATGGGGAGCTTTATCCCCAGCAAGGCGCCAAACGCCGACGCCGCCTATGCTTTCCTCAATTACATTCTGGACGCGGAACGGGGGGCGGCGTGCTTTGAATATCTGGGGTATTACAGCACCTTCTCCGCCTCCGATCCCCATATCAGCGATGAATACAAGCCCTTCCTCACCCTGCCGGAGGGCTTTAACATCAACATGGAGATGATCCAGAACATCAGCGCGGAGGCGGAGGAGGAACATTCCCGGATCTGGACCGCCTTCAGGGAGCAGGCCGGACTGTAGTCGCGTTCACAGCCCGTTCAAAGCGCCCCCCTATGGGCCCGAATGAGGTTAGCGGGGACGCATATAGACTAAAACGGGGGGCGGCGGAGTATGCCTGGCGCTCACTTGCCTGTAGAGTCCGCTTCCGCCGCCCCGCTCTGCGGGTCTGCTCCAGCGGGTATTTCCAGAGACGTTCGGCCAGCCAGACACCGCCGCCCCCCGCCTTTGTCCGGAGCGTCCCCGTGCCGCATACGGGGCACATAGGGGGCCTTGGGCGCGGGGGTTTTGTGTTAAAATGAGCGGGGCTGCGCTCACACAATGTCTGAAAGCGAGCTCCGCTGCCGCCCCCCTAGCTCCGTCTCAGCCCCCCCCACACAAACCCTGCGATGCAAGCCCCTCTATGGGCCCGCTTTCCTGCGGCACGGGGCTGCGCTCAAACAAAGTTTGTAAGGCGCTGCCCCGGCCATCCCCCAGACATAGTTTCAGCGCAGCCCCGGGGACCCAACCGGGCCAATAGGGGGGTGGGGGGGGCCGGGCCCTTGACAGAACCTCCCGTCCAGGGTAAATTCCTATTAGTTTTATCGGCATACTATATTAGTATGCCTGGATGCTTACTAAACAAAAGGAGCATACTATGAGGAAAAGCATTGGATTAGGTTTATTGCTTGTGGCCATTGCGGTCCCAAGCCTCATGGCCGGGGGGAGCCAGGCGGAGCAGGCCCCCGGCCTCGCCCCCCTCAGACTGGGGCATCTCAACTCCACCGCCCACCTGCTGGCCTTTGTCGCCCAGGAGGAGGGCTTTTTCCGGGAGGAGGGCCTTGACG
>JAIROB010000151.1 GCA_031257695.1 Treponema sp.
CGTGTTGCGCCATAATAAAATCTAAGTGAAAAAAGTGTGCGCCATAATTAAAAAATCTAGTCGAACCGCTCAAGCGGTTTCTCCTGTGATACCCCTTTTCGCGGCCAGTTTCAAGAGCCGCTCCCGCGCCTGGTCCATCTCCCGCTTGAGCGCAACCGGGTTGAACAGCGCCGCCCGCCTCCGCAGTTCAGCCTTGTGCTCTTCGGTTAGGTCTGGCGATTCAAGCAGCCGCTGGCAGGGCGTCTTGGGAACCTTCCCGTAGATCTTCTTGTACCTGCCGGAGGCCTGCTTTTCCTTGGCGATGAGGCGCAAGGTCGGATACCAGTAGTTGAGCAGGGGGTTCAGACACCGGTAGACCTCCTCCAGAGCGTCGCACATTTCCTGGCCCTCAAACCGGTCATACCCCACGGTTTTACGCACCACATCGCCGTTTTTCTGCTCCACGAAGCAATTGTCGTTTTTGTGGTAGGGACGGCCCCGGGTGAACTGGATGTGGTTCTGGTCGCACCAGTCTTTGAGCTGGTGGTTGATGAACTCGCCGCCGTTGTCGCTGTCGATGCCCAGCAGGGGGAAGGGAAGCCCGTCCCGAAGTTGCTGCATTCGCTCCTTGACCCAGCGGTGGGCGCTGTTGAGCAGGGCGTGCTCCTCGGTCCAGCCGGAACCCACATCGGTACCGGTAAGGGTCTGACAGAACTGGCCTGAAGCCTCCGCTCCGCAGTGGGCCACCCGGTCGAACTCGAAGAAACCGGGCTTTCGTTCGTCCCAGTTGAACATGACCCGCACCGGTATCTGGTCCCGCAGCAGCGTGCCGGGCTTTGTCAGGCTCAGACCCCGCAGTCGCCCCTTGTCTTTTACCGGTTTGAGGATACGGTCGATGGTGCGCGGGCTGACGGAGGCCAGCAGGTCTGTCATATCAGGGGTGAGGGCATATTCGGCAGTCAGGAAGTCCAGCATGAGCCGGAGCATGGGGGCCAGGAGTTTCCCGCACAGGCAGTCAAACAAGTCCCAGATGTCCTCCAGAAGCGCCGTGAAGGCCGCTCCCTGGTACTGTGGCCTCCTGCCCGGTTTCCGGCCTGTAGAGGCCGTTGTACGGGCCTTTCCACCCCGTTGCGGGGCGGGTTCGGCGATGATTTTGACCGTTTTGCCCGCTGCCCTGACATACAGTGTTTTACCCCGGTTTGACAGGATATGGGCCAGATAGTCCCGGTTATAGCCGAGGGTCACCGTATACTCGTCCAGGAGTTTTCCCCGCCCCTTTTTGTCCGCTTTTTGGTATCGCCGGGCAATCTCCCGGCAGACCTTTTTCTTGTCTTTCATGTCTAACCCCATGTGGTCCCCCTTGTTTTCAGGTAGAACCAGTTTACTTTGGGCTAGATTTTTATTTTGGCGCACACCCCCCTTTTCACTTAGAAAAATTATGGCGCAATGCGGCCCCTTGACAGGGTTTGATCAAAGCTGTAGTATCAGAAGCATCGTGCGGGGGGACCCGCGGCGGGGCGCTGCTCCACGCGGGTTGAGAAGGCTAAAACCTGACCCTTTGAACCTGTAGGTTAATACCTGCGCAGGGAAGCTGTCAAAGATCGTCCGTCTTTGATCATTCATGGAAGCCATGAGCGCTTTTCCTGCCGGGGAGGCGCTTTTTTTACGCGCCCCCTGGCCGGTTCAATCCTCCGCAACCCGGGAGGATTGCATGAACAAGCGTATAAAAACCGCAACGGCGTTAAGCATTGCCGGATCCGACTGTTCCGGCGGGGCGGGGATACAGGCGGATCTGAAGACCTTTGCCGCCCACGGAGTGTACGGAATGTGCGTCATCACTTCGGTGGTGGCGGAAAACACGGTCCGGGTTATCGAATACCAGGATCTGCGACCGGGCATCATCGAACAGCAGATCGACGCGGTTTTTGAGGACATACCCCCGGACGCGGTAAAAATAGGAATGCTCTCATGCCGGGAAACCATGCTGTCGGTGGCGGAGAAAATCCGGCAATACGCCATGCGCAACATCGTTCTTGATCCGGTGATGTACGCGAAAAACGGCGCGCCCCTTATGGACCCGGAATCGATCGACACGCTGATACGGGTGGTCGCCCCCCTGGTCGATGTGATCACGCCGAATATTCCCGAAGCGGAAAACATGGCGAAAATGCCCATTGCCTGCGAGGACGACATGAAAGAGGCGGCCAGGCGTATCCGCGCCATGGGATGCGGCGCGGCGTTGATCAAGGGGGGGCACGGCGCGGGGGAAGCGAAGGATATTCTGTTTGACGGCAGGGAGTTTTACTGCTACACCGCGCCGCGCCTGGAAACAAAGCACACCCACGGAACGGGCTGCACCTTTTCCTCGTCAATTGCGGCGAACCTGGCGCTGGGGCTGCCCCTGCAAAGGGCGCTGGAGCGTTCAAAGGCGTACATAAGCGGCGCCATTGCCCACGCGCCGGGGCTCGGCAGGGGGAGCGGCCCGACGCACCATTTCTACGATCTGTATAAACACGGCCTCGCCGACAGCGGGCCTGTTTGACAGCCCGGGGTTTTCCGGGCTGAATCCGTTCAGAAACCGGGTTTCTGAACAAATCTGTGAACAGAAGGAGCAACTGAACATGGGCGATTCTGAAAACTACGCGGCGCTGACAGGGCGGGTCAGGGAAAAAAAACCGCTGATTCACCACATCACCAACTATGTGACGGTGAACGACTGCGCCAATATCACCCTGGCAATCGGGGCGTCCCCCATCATGGCGGACGCCATAGGGGAGGCGGCGGACATAGCGGCAATGGCGAACGCCCTGGTGCTGAACATGGGAACCCTCAACGAGCGGGTCATTCCCTCAATGCTGGCGGCGGGGAAATCGGCGAACCGGCAGGGGGCGCCGGTGGTGTTCGACCCGGTGGGCGCGGGAGCATCAAAACTGCGCAATGAAACCGTGGAAACCCTGCTCGGGGAAATCCGGATGAGCGTTATCCGCGGCAACATTTCCGAGATGCGCTTTGTCGCGGGGCTGCGGGCGGACACCAGGGGGGTTGACGCTTCGTCAAAGGACACGCTGGAAACGGACGCGCTGGAAACCGCAAAAATTGTGGCGGCACGGTTTCAATGCGTGGCGGCCGTTACCGGGAAAACGGATATTGTCACCGACGGCGCGCGATCGGTGTTCATTGAAAACGGGCACAGTATGCTGTCAGGCCTTACCGGAACGGGCTGTATGTGCGCTTCTCTCATCGGGTCCTTTTGCGGCGTCTCCGATTCGGCGTTTGACGCGACCGTGGCGGCGCTGCTGGTGATGGGCATTGCCGGGGAAATCGCCTTTGAACGGGCGGGACAAAAGGGCAACGGCAGCTTCCGTGCCGCGCTGCACGACGCGGTGAGCATGATGGACGGCAAAACCCTGGCGGAGCGGGCAAAAATTCATGAAGGGTGAGATCAACTACGGCCTGTATTTTGTCACGGATCGATCCCTGATGAGTTCTCCGACCCAGGAAGAATCGGTCGCCCAGGCGCTTGCGGGGGGATGCACGGTGGTGCAGTTGCGGGAAAAAACCCTGAGCTCCCGGGAATTCTACGAAACGGCCCTCAGGGTGCGCCGGATATGCGCGGATGCGGGGATTCCGCTGATCATCAACGACCGGGCCGACATTGCCCGCGCGGTGAACGCCGACGGCGTCCACGTGGGGCAAAGCGATCTTCCGCCGCGGGCGGTTCGCGAAATTATCGGGGACGGCAACATTGTCGGAGTTTCCGTCAGCTCCCTGGAGGAGGCGCTGCAGGCGGAGCGGGACGGCGCGGATTATCTCGGGGTCGGCGCCATGTTTGCCACGGGCACGAAAACAGACACCCGCTTCCCCGGCATGGAGGGGCTGCGGGCGATCCGCGCCGCGACCCGTCTTCCCCTGGTGGCGATTGGGGGGATCAACAAAACAACGATTCCGCTTTTTGCGGGGACAGGGATAGACGGCATTGCGGTGGTGT
Organism: Treponema sp.; assembly: GCA_031257695.1. Next base: position 3,968 of record JAIROB010000151.1, read on the forward strand.
CCGCCATTGCCGCCGCAGAAGATGTGCGGGCCGCAGCCGCAGAGCTCGGGGAACTGTTTTTTGCGCTGGCGCGCCAGAATGGAAGCGGCGATATTCGATCTTGACGGCACGCTGCTTGATTCAACGGGAGTGTGGAGTCGGATTGACACGGAATTTCTGGAGCGGCGCGGCATAAGGCCGGACGCGGAGTATCTTGGGGCGCTCTCCGGCCTGACCACGTTTGAAGAAGCCGCGGAATACACCATCACGCGCTTCCGTCTTGCCGACACGGTTTCCGCGCTGCTGGATGAATGGAACGAAATGGCGGTCCGCGCATATACCCATGGGGTGGCCGCGAAAGGGGGCGCCCGCCAGTACCTCGAAACGCTCAAAGCGGGGGGCATAAAAACCGCAATCGCCACTGCCGCTCCTCCGGTCCTCTACCAGGGCGCGCTGCGCAACCTTGACCTGGAGCGCTATTTTGACGCGATATGCTCCACCGCGGAAGCGGGGGAAGGCAAAAACAGTCCGGCGGTTTTTCACCTGGCGGCGCGCAAACTCAACGCCGCGGCGGAACGCTGTGTCGTGTTTGAAGATTCCCTTGCGGCGATACAAAGCGCCAAAACTGCGGGGATGAAGGTTGTCGCCGTGCTGGACGACGCGTCACGGGACGCCTGGGACAGAATACGGCGCATTGCGGACCTGACGATACGGGACTTCACCGATCCGGCGCTCTACCGGTAGGGGGCGTTTGGATGCAGTGTGCGGCGACAGTATCGGGACTGGACTCCAAAGACCGGGACGACCCCGGTGACAGGGGAGCATCCGTTCAAACTCCCGTCAACTGTCTATGCCGACCCCCCTCCCCTCCTGAATTCGCAGAATCGGCGCGTCAGGTGGCCAGGGCGGGCTCACGCTCGCCGTAGATGTGGGCGTATTCGTGGAGGAGTTCCAGGGCTTTGGCTTTGCAGTCGCCCCTGCCGCAGCCGCCGGTTCCGATCTTGGTGGCGGCCTGGAGGTCCTCCCAGGTGCGGGCGCCTTTCAGGTAGGCGTTTTCCAGGTCCTTGTCGGTGATGGCCAGGCACTCGCAGACTATGGCGGAGGCTTCCTGCAGCATACCGTGGCGGCCGGTTTTGTCCAGGTAGTCGTCTATGGCTTTGCGGAGGGCTTTGTCCCCCAGAACGGAGCAGTGGATCTTGTTGGGGGGCAGGCCGCCCATTCTTTCCACGAGATCGTCGGGTCTGATGGTGTAGGCTTCCCGGATGTTCATGCCCTTGATGGTCTCGGAAAGCACGCTGGTGGAGGCTATGGCGCTGGCGCAGCCGTAGGTTTTCCACCGGGCGTCGGTGATGATGTCGTCCTTTATTCTGAGGAGCATGAGCATCTGATCCCCGCAGATGAGGTTCCCGGTTATGCCCCGCGCGTCCGCGGGCCAGGCGGACTCGTCTTCCATGAGCACGTTCCGGGGATTGGTAAAATGGTCTTTGACCGTATCGGAATACAACCAGTCTGACATAGGTTTCCCCCTCTTACACTGACGGAGCTGCCGACTCCGACGGGACCGTGGACATGGCCCGAAACCGGGCGATGATCGGCGGCACCGTATCTATAATATACTGAATATCTTCCTTTGTGACACCCCAGCCGAGGCTGAAACGGATGGATCCGTGGGCCAGCTCGGGGCCCGCGCCCACGGCCATGAGCACGTGGGAGGGTTCCAGGCTGCCGGACGCGCAGGCGGAGCCGGTGGACGCTTCGATGCCGTTGAGGTCCATGCCCAGGAGGATCGACTCCCCCTCGGCGCCGGGGAAGGAAACGTTCAGGGTGTTGGGGAGCACGTCCCGGGGGTGGCCGTTGACGGCGATGTGGGGCACCGCGGCCAGGAGGCCGTCCCGCAGTTGGTCCCGCAGGGGCCGGAGTTCCCGGTCATAGGCTTCCAGGTTCTGCCGGGCCAGTTCCGCGGCTTTGCCGTAGCCTAAAATGCCGATGTTGTTGTAGGTGCCTGCCCGGAAGCCGTCCTCCTGGTGGCCTCCGTGGATGAGGGGGAAGAGGGGCGCGGCGTGGCGCACGTAGAGGGCGCCGATTCCCTTGGGGCCGTAGATCTTGTGGCCCGACATGGTGAGGTAGTCCACCTTGAGATCATCCACGTTGAAGGGGATCTTCCCCGCGGCCTGCACCGCGTCGGTGTGCACCCAGGCCCCGGCGGACTTTGCCAGGGACGCTATTTCCGCGATATCCTGGATGGTGCCGATTTCGTTGTTGGCCATCATCACCGAAACGAGGAGG
>JAIROB010000163.1 GCA_031257695.1 Treponema sp.
TCCGGAAATTCGATTTTCTCAAGCCGGAACGCGGCGCCGGGGTTGGCCGAGGCAACCCCGGCTATAAAATTCTCCCAAAAACGGCTGGCGATATTGTCCCGTTCGGAAAGCTGCATCCAACTAATCTGCGCCTTGTACTTGCGGAGAAAGGAATACACCGCGTAGGTTTTACCGTATCCTGCCCCTGCAACGACAACAACCAGAGGATTTTGTACGACCTTCTCCAAAAGAGCATCTATTCGGGACCTTTCCAGGTATATCTGACTTCCGGAGGACAGGGGAAAATTGCCCTGAAATTGCGATTCCATCATTTGGGTATCATTTTTATCTTACTCCTTTTTAACTAGCCCAATTTTCCCGTTTTTCAAGCCGGCTTCAAAACCCGATTAGCGCCGGCCTCCGGGCTGATTAACCGGTGTTTGGGCGCAGCGGTTAAATGCCCTCTTGTTTTCCAGCCAGAGTTGACGTTTCAAAACTGAAGGTTTAGAAAATTTCCAATAGCAAGATCATAACCCTTGCTATATGGTTTGTCAAGCATTTTACTTTCAAGCGAAAGTATTTTACGGAAATTGCAAAGCCCGTCGGGACCCATAGCTATAATATGGAAACAATTTTCATTTTCATATTGACAAACCCGCGCCGCCATGGTATTATGCGCCTATGACGAACCAAAAACGCCCCCCGCAGTACCATACCCGGCAAGGGCAGATCATCCTCGACTATATGCGGGCCTTGGGGGACAGCCATGTGACGGTGAACCAACTGGTTCACCGCTTTGCCGGCCAGGGGGAGGCGGGCATAAGCCAGACCACCATCTACCGGCATCTGGAAAAGCTGCTCGTCCAGGGAAAGATCCGCAAGTACTTTTTAAAGGACGGCGAAAGCGCCTGCTACCAGTACGTGGAGGACGGGTCGGCCTGCCGGGAGCACTTCCACCTGCGGTGCGAAGTCTGCGGGGATCTTATCCATGCGGATTGCGAGCTCTTGGACGTCATCGACAAGCACCTCCTGGCGGAGCATGATTTTCAAATCAACGCCCTCAAAACCGTGCTGTACGGGACCTGCAAAAAATGCCTGGGCAAAAAATAAACTACCTTTTTGTGGTTTTTGCCGCCTGCATCGCCGGGGCCTTCCTGTTTGCGGACATTGCGGCGGAATCCCACAGGGATCATATCTGTGACGGGGAAAGCTGCCCCCTCTGCGTTATCGGCCGGCATATAAAGAATTTTTCCCGGCAGCCTAAAAACCTGTGCTTCCGCCCCGCCTTTTCCGCGGGAGCGTTCCTGCTGTCCGCCTTCGTTTTGAAACGGTTTTTTTGCTCTATCCCGGTAAGTTCGGTCAAGTTAAAAATTAAAATGAACACATGACCCGCGTTTCGTCCTCATAGTTCTAGTCTTTTAATTTTTTCTTCAAATTTTTGTGTAACAGGAGTGTACAGATATGAAACGGTTATTACTGTGCGCGGGCGTGTTTGTCCTGCTTGCCGCGGGAGCGGGGGCGGGAGGACGCGGCGATACAGGCGGAAGGGACGGCAAAGTAAGCGTGGTGGCCACCATTTTTCCGCCCTACGATTTTGTCCGCGAAGTTGCGGGGAACAGGGTAAACCTGACCATGCTGCTGCCCCCCGCTGCGGAAAGCCATTCCTTTGAGCCGACCCCCAGGGACATCATCACGGTTCAAAACTGCGATGTCTTTATCTATGTGGGCGGCGAATCCGACGCCTGGGTGGAAACCATCCTCGAATCCATGGATACCAGCCGCATGAAGATCATTTCCCTCATGGACTGCGTGGAGGTGGTGGAAGAGCTGGTCGTGGAGGGCATGCAGGATGAGGAGGAGGGCCACTCCCATGGCCACGAAGAAACCTTCACCCTTGCGGATGTCAAGGACCGGGTCCTCACGGATTGGGAGGGGGATTGGCAGTCGGTGTATCCCCACCTCCTTGACGGAACCCTGGATCCGGTCTGGGAACACCGGGCGGAGGAGGGCGAAAAAACCGCCCGGGAGCATTTTGAGGAGGCCAAAACCCACTATGTGACGGATGTGGACAGGGTGGTCATCACCGCTGATTCCATGAGCTTCTACATCAACGGCGTTCCCGCAACAGCGCGGTACGCCTACAGGGGAACCGGCGTCATCGGCGAAGACGGCGAAGATCTCTGGGTGCGCTACAAATTCGAGGCCCTGGGAAATCCGCCCAGGGGCGCGCCCAAGTATATTATGTTCAGTGATCACCTCCATGCCCCCGCTAAAACCGAACACTTCCATATATACGCCAGCGACAGAAGTTTTGACGAGCTCATGGCGGATGAGAATCCTGTGCACTATCCGACCTATTACGCCTCCGCCCTGACGAAGAGCGATCTTGTGGCGGAGATGATCGGTCACGATCACGAGGAAGTGGAATATGACGAGCACGTCTGGACCTCTCCGCGGAACGCCCAGCTTATTGTGCGGAACATTGCCGAGGTGTTAAAATCCGTTGACCCACCCAATGCTGCGGAGTATGAAAAGAACGCCGCCGCGTACGCCGCGAAGTTGACGGAGTTGGACGCTTCGTTCCTGGAGGCGCTCCGGGGGGCCAGGCGGAAGACCCTTGTCTTCGGCGATCGCTTCCCCTTCCGTTACTTTGCCGACGCCTACGGCCTTAGTTACTTTGCGGCGTTCCCCGGCTGTTCCACCGAGACCGAAGCCAGCGCCGCCACGGTGGCCTTTCTTATAGACAAGGTGCGCGCCGAAAAAATCCCCGTGGTTTTCCACATTGAGCTTTCCAATGAAAAAATCGCCGACACCATTTGTGAGGAAACCGGCGCACAAAAACTGCTGCTCCACGCGGTTCACAACGTGAGCAAGCGGGATTTTGAAGGGGGCGCAAGCTATTACAGTTTGATGTC
>JAIROB010000177.1 GCA_031257695.1 Treponema sp.
TCAGGCGCCGTTGTGCCTATAACCGGCATTACGCTGGATCAGACTACCCTGAATTTGACCCTGGGCGGGGCGGACGCAACACTTACGGTAAGCTATGCCCCGGCCAACGCCTCCCAAACCGGCATAACCTGGTCGAGCAGCAATACTGCGGTGGCGACGGTTACCAATGGCGTGGTCCATGCCGCGGGCGCCGGAACCGCCGTCATCACCGCCGCATCCACCGCAAATAACAGGATAACCGCGGGCGCCACGGTGAATGTCATTATTCCCGTCGCCGGCATTGCGCTGGATCAGAGCTCCCTGAATATAATCACAGGCGGAGCGGATATTACCCTTGGGGTAAGCTATGCCCCGGCCAACGCCACCCAGACCGGCGTAACCTGGTCGAGCAGCAATGCCGCGGTGGCGACAGTTGCCAACGGCGTGGTCCATGCCGTGTCCGCGGGAACCGCGGTTATCACCGCCGTGTCCGCCGCGAATAGCACGGTAACCGCGTTCTGCGCAGTCACCGTAACCGCGCCCCCGCCGGGGATAAGCCTGAGCCCGAACCCGCTGACTATTAACGGCCCGGGGAACATCGGTGCCTTCACCGTGGTCTACAACCCGCCGGACGCCGCCCAAACCGGCATAACCTGGTCGAGCAATAATGCGTCCGTGGCGGCGGTTAATGCTGCCACCGGAGTAATAACAGCGGTGGCCCCCGGCAGCGCGGTCATTACCGCCAGATCCACAGCAAATAACACGGTAACCGCGAGCGCCACGGTGAATGTCCTTATACCCATTGCCGGTATTGCGCTGAATCAGACCACCCTTAATTTATACAAGGGCGATACCAACGTTCTTACGGTGACCTATATCCCGGCCAACACCACCCAAACCGGCGTAACCTGGTCGAGCAGTAATCCCGCGGTGGCTACGGTTTTCAACGGCACGGTTACCGCTGTGGCCGAAGGAACCGCCACCATTACCGCCACATCCGCCGTAAATACCGGCATAAGCAAAACCGCCACGGTGAACGTTGTTATTCCCGTCACCGGCTTTACGCTGGATAAAGCCACCCTTAGCTTAAACAAGGGCGAAACCGGCGTCCTTGCGGTGGCGTCATATACCCCCTCTGATACCACCCAGAGGGACGTAACCTGGTCGAGCAGTAATCCTGCGGTGGCAATGGTTGCCAACGGCACGGTTACCGCGGTAAGCGGCGGAACCGCCGTCATCACCGCCACATCCACTGCGGATAACACAGTAACCGCATACTGTACGGTAAACGTAACAGTGCCCATTACCGGACTGAGCCTTCCTTCCGCTTTTACCCTGGGGGTGGGGAGCGATTGCCTCCTTACAGTGACGTATACCCCCCCCGACACTACCCAGACCGGTGTAACCTGGTCGAGTAGTGATCCTTCCGTGGCAACAGTTTCCAACGGCACGGTTGCCGCGAAGGCCGCCGGCAGCGCCACTATTACCGCCACATCCACGGCAAACAACAGCATCGTTGGAAGCTGTGCCCTTACCGTAAAGGAAACTTATAACGCAGCCGAAGTAACGATTGTGTTTGAAGGTTTGGAGGATGAAACCATTACGCTGGACACGGCGGTGGCCCCGGGGAACCAGCTTATTATTACCGCGCCCGCCGGGTTTGACCGGTATCTGTGGTATATGGACGGCTCCTTTTATGGATCAACAACTATGCCAACACGAAGCTTTTCTCTCGGACCAGGCCGTCATTACATAAGCGTCATTGTGGAAGAAGGCGGGCATCATTTTTCGAAGACCCTAATCTATAATACGGTTGGGTATTAAAAGGTGGAAACCATGAAAAAGCGATTATCAGGATTGTCTAAAACCGCCGCGGCGGTTCAGGTTTTGGGGTTGGGGCTTCTGCTCCTGATCTCCTGTAACAATATCCTCGTCTCTCCCCGGGAAGGGGAGGCTGTGGGGGACGGCCAAACCGGGTCGGTGGCGCTCTCCTTTGGGAACGGCGTGGAAGGCGCCCGGACCCTCCTGCCCTCCGGGGTATCCTTCCAGCTTTACAAACTCGCCATTACCCCGGAATCCGGTCAGACGGAATATGTAGACGTAGATTCCGCTTCGCCGCCCCCCATAGAACTGGCCGCGGGTGCGTGGAGCATCCATGTGGACGCTTACACCGATTCCTTGGGAAACAACAAAGCTGCGGCGGGGGACAGCAAACCCTTTGTGATAAGCGCCAACCAGATTACGCAGGTAAGCATAACCTTGAATGCCGTAACCGGCGCCGGGAACGGAACCCTTTCCGTTGACATTAGCGGTGCAAGCGGCGTTATAAACAATGGCGGGCTGTATATTTACAAGGGGACGAATTTTAATGATCCGGTAGAATTTTCTGATGGGGTGTCTAACGTTACCGCTGTGCCCTTTTCTTCCGGCGGCTTAGACATGGATATTTCCCTTCCCGCGGGCCAATACCGGGTGGCGGCGCATATTTACAACAATGAGGGCCAGGGGATGTATATCAACGAAGTGGCCTACATTTACAGCAACCTGACCACTGGTCTTGATAGGGTTATTAGCGCTGATGATTTTATCGATGTTACCACCATAAGCGGCACGGTTCAGTACCAGGAAAACGGCGTGGACCAGTCCGGGTATAGCCTGAATATTTTCACGAATTCTCAAGGAACCGGTATGCCTTTAGGAGGCATGCATATATCCGACGCCGGCGTCCAGCCCTACACCATCCGTATTCCCCGGCCGGATAAAGACGTACCCCTCTACTTCTATATTAGCAAAGGTCTCCTGGTCTACGCGGACAGCCTGGACCTAGCCGGCGGTCAGCAAACGGCAGAGAAAAACATATTCGTAAACCGCAGCGTCATTACCCTGAGCGGTTCCATAGGCACGGTAACGGTGAACGGCCAGCCCCCGGAGGATTTTTGGGTCTACGCCCGTACTTCAGACGGGTACACATACCTGACTTCGATGTCCGCTGGGACTTGGCAGATAAACATCCCCGGTGATGTTACCGGGACCTTCGCCATAGGGGTGAGTGTGCAATATGCCGGTGGCTTTCATGAAAAAGACATTGCTGCCTGGACTTCAGGCTCGCCCACGGCCGGTATACCGCTGGGGGATGTGGCCTTTGGTTTTATTACCCTGAACGGAACCATAGGCATGGTGACTGTGAACGGCCAGCCCCCGGAGGATTTTTGGGTCTACGCCCGGACTTTAGACGGGTCCGGATACCAAGGTTCAATGTCCGCCGGGACCTGGCAGGTAAATATTCCCGGCGATGTTGCCGGAACCCTCATCATAGGGGTGGACGCGCGCTATGCCGGCGAACAGTGTATAAAGGATCTTGCCGTTTGGAATTCCGGTTCAGCCACTACGGGCTTCAACCTGGGGAATGTAAGCATCACCATAAGTTCCATAAGCGGCACGGTGACAACAAACGGGACATCGCCTTTGGCCCGGGGCTGGTTGTATGTGGTCAGCCAGCCAAACAGCCAGGCGCCGCTGGGCTGCGCTGAAATTATCAACGGCAGTTTTTCGGGGCATTATGATGATATTTCAGGCAGTGTTACTTCGGGCTATGTGGTTATTGTCAGCTCCGGTTATACCTATATCACCTCATCGCCGGTAACGCTGGGCGCTTCCATGAACTTCAACCTTTCCGCCATGAACAAGTTGACCGGCAACTAACGACTTATAAAACCCGGTGTTTCTTCCAGGGCCGCCCGAAAGGGCGGCCCTTTGTTGAGGTGGCTGGAGTAAGCAGGATGATTGCGAACAATAATTTCCGGCGTGTTATTCAGACAGGTCTGGCTGTCCTGGCGGCGGCGGCTCCCCGGGCTCCAGGCCGTAGAAGTCCTCACGCTCGCCGCTGCTCTGATCCACCAGGGCTCCCAGCTTTTTCAGGGGAATGTCTTCCAGGTGCATGGCGACGCGGCTGCTCGCCACGAAGCGGGTTTTGTGCCGGGAGGAAAGGCTGGAAAGGAGCCGCGCGGTAATGGCGGCGCGGCCCGAGGCGGTGTAGCCCGCGGCCGCGGACCAGGAGAAACTGCACTGCCCTGCGTCAACCGCAAAGCGCCAGGCATCGACTCCCGGGGCGTTTTTTATGATGTCCAACACTAACGCTGCCGCCCGCGAACCGGGGCTGAAACGCGCAGTATCGCTGTCGTCGTAGGGCCGCGCTTCCTTCATTTTTTTCAGGGCCTGCCGTTCCAGGGGGGAGCCAAAGGCAAATACCGCCAGATCCCCCTCAATGCCGGTCATGACGGCGCCGGCGCGGGTAAACAGGCGGAGCGCCTCCTCCCGGAAGGCCGCGGCGGCCGCGGCGGATTCTTCGGGGCCGCTCCGGTTTTCTATGCCGCTTAAATTCCTGTTCCTGACTGCCACCAGCGCGGCGTTGACGGTCACGGTCTCCCGGGGGAGGGGCCCGCCGGCGCTGATGAGGCGGCGGAGGAAGGGTTTGGCCATGCGGGGGCCGTAGGCGGAACGGAAGAGGGCCGCGGAACGGCGTTTTGCCAGGAGCGCGAAGGCAAAGGAAGAAAGAACGCCGGCCAGCGCCGCTGAGACGGGGATCAGGGGGTCCATCCAGAGGCCCCGCAGGATAAAGCTGCAGGAAAAGGCGGCGCCCAGAATCGCCGTCAGGAGCAGACCTAGGCCCAGGGAAACCCAGGGCCCCAGAAGGCAAAGCCCTGCGAGGATGACAAAGGCGCCTGCGGCGGCGAGGAGCAGGGTATCCCGGTCCGATCCGGGGACAATCCAGGCGCCGGCAAGGAGGGTATTGGCCAGGATCGCGGAATTTTCCAGTTCCGGGCCCGGGGCGCCCATTATGCAGAAGGAATTGGACAGATCCTCCCGCAGAGCGGCGCGCAGGGCCAAAAGCCCGGCGTATTTTTCCCGCAAATTCCTGAAAGTCAGGATCAGGTCGTTCCGCAGGGCGGTGATACGCCGGAGGCCCTCCACGTCCAGGGACTCGGAGGCTATCAGCTTTTCATAACCCTCAACCAGAGCGGCTTCCGAAGGGCCGTTAAAAAAGGCGTCCAGGGATTGGAAATACCCCTCCTGGGCGGCGAGCCAGCGGGTTTTTCGCTCCCCGGAGGGATCCCGCAGAAGTTCATCCCGCAGATTTCGCGCGTGGTCGTAGAGGTAGCCGGGATAGGACTCCGGGTTCAGCCCCGCGTAGATTCCCCGGCTTTCGGCGTTTGCAAGAAGCCGGTAGAGTTCCCTGTCCGCCTCCTCGTGTTCCAGCAACGCTGCCAGGGGAAGCCGCCGGAAATCTCCCTCCGGGGGAAGGGCGAGCAGCGCCCCCTGATCATCCGCGGCCCGGGAAAAATCCCGGTCCGGGGGGAGGCGGTCCTTGAGGGCCGCATAGACGATGTGTTCCGCCGGCCCCTGCGCGGGGAGGACCCGGCGTATCTTGCCGTCCCAGTCGGGCAGGGCGTGGTAGTACAGGTCCCCGCCGGGCGCCCGGACCCTGCCGAAAACCGCCATTGCCCGTTCCAGGGGGCTCCTCTCGCCCCGGTCCGGTGGGTACAGCGCCCGGAGCAGCCGGTCCTTTCCCCGCAGGGTGATGCTTACCAGCTCTCCCACATAACGCTCCGCATCCAAGGGCAGGATAAAGCCCAGGCGAATGGCCTCGAACAGGTTTCGGATGTTCCGTTCCACCAGCTCGAATTCGCCGTCAAACCGGAGGCGGAGATCCTCCCGGGTATTTACGGAGAGGGGGGGCAGCCCTGTTGAACGGGGGGCCTCCGCAACCGGCGCCTGAATCGCCAGGGCTTCGGCGTTCATCCCGGTCATAAGCAGCAACGCCGTTGCAATGGAAGCGCTTTCCACAAAATCGTCCCCCGGAGCGGCCTCCCCCGAAACCCGGGGCAGCCGGGTTTCTATGAGCAACAGTTCTCCGGAAACCGGGGCGCCCGCGGCGAATTGGAGGAGGTAATCGTAATGCGGGCCCAGTTGAGGCCCCCTGAGGAGCTGAAAAACCAGCGCCATCGCTCCGGCGGCCATGCAAAGGGAGAGGCCCAGCCGGATCAGGGCGTTTTTTTTAGAAATATATGCAATCATAGACGCCTTATTTTAAAAATTATACCGATATTATAAATAGTTTTCTATATACTTGAGGCTGTTCCGCGGCCAGGCGGGTTGTGGAACAGCCGGCTTGTCTGTGCCCCGGCCTATGCTATAGACTGGAAAGGGCTGTAATCGTGCCTGGGAAGGGTATACAGATTTTGAGGAGGAAAAAATTGATCAACCACAGGATGACCTTCGTTCTGGCGATAACGCTGATGCTGACGGCGCTCCTAGGCGGCTGCGCCAAACCGCCCACCGAGGAAATGGAAAATGCCGAAGCCGCGCTGACCCGGGCGGAAAACGATCCCGACGCCGTGGCCTACGGGAACGCCTCTATCATCCGCGCCAGGGACGCTCTGGCGAATATGCATACCGAAGCCGCGGCAAAACGGTATGACGCGGCAAAATCCTATGCCCAGGATGTGATAAACGCCGCGGAACGGGCCATAGCGGACGGCAAGACCGGTTCTCAACGGGCGCGGGAGGAGGCATCCGCTTCACTGAACGGGGCGCGGGCCAGCCTGGGAGAAACCCAGCGGAACATCGATGCCGCCAAAGAGGTTACGGGCATCCAACTGGACTTTAACGGGATTGACGGGGACTATGCCGCCGCCCGGAACCAGACGGATCAGGCCCAAAACGCGCTGAATGCCGCGGATTACAAGGGCAGCCTGGAAAGAAGCCAATCCGCCCGTTCCCTCCTGGGGGACATCAACGCCAGGATTAGCCAGGCCAGCATAGCGACTTCCCAGAAGAAATAGCGGGATAACGGCGGGCCGCTCTGCGGGGCGGGGTTTTAGGGGCTGCAAGCCCCTAGGCGAGGGGGTAGCGTAAGACGTGCAAAGCACGTCTGGAGCGAGGGGGAAACTTCCCCCTCCCCCCTCTTAATAAAAGTAAAGTTGCTGCCCAGGCCAGGGGGCGGTTGATTTTCTTGCCGGTCTGTGGTACAAATAACCCTTAGCGACAGGGCCTTTAGCTCAGCTGGTTAGAGCAGTGGACTCATAATCCATTGGTCCAAGGTTCAAATCCTTGAAGGCCCAAATGTAATTCATTACAGGATAAAGAATTGCAAAACGACTTCTTTCAGACTGCCTGGCATCGTGCGCGTATCGTGCATTTATTTTTCCACTTCATTTGTTGGCAGATTATTTTGTCAGAAATCTTGGCGTGACCCGAAATGGTGGTTATTTTGAATACAAGCCTATGTTTGTAAGTCAAGTACCCATTCCTAATTGGGCGTGATCCATGACCTGCCGGAGAATTGAATTAGTACGTTTAGTCGTGACGACCTCCTAGTACTCAAATTCGCTGTCGCCGATAAATTCCCGGAGTATGCTTTGGCCGGGGACGTATTGGGACGGGATGGCCGCAAAGTTTTCCAGAAAGGCCAGGAGCCGCGAGGTTTCGGAGTATTCGGCGCTGTTGGGCTTAACTTTTCGGAGCTGCGGCTCGGCGATATACTTGAGCGCCCCCAGCTCATAGTCCAGGGCGGAGTTAAAGACCGCGTCGGCGCTTTCCTGGAAGGGGAATATGTGTTTCCGTTCCCCCTCCTGCACGTCAGGCCATGAGCGGATGGTCCGCGCCGCGTCCCTGCCCCGGAACTGGTAGTCCCGGACAATGCGCCGCAGCAGACGGTTGTCGCTGGTGGGTATGCGGTTGTGATCGTCCAGGTTCAACTGGGTAAGCGCGGAAATGTAGATCTTAAACTTTTTATCCCTGTGTATCCGGGCTGTTAGGGCGTCATTCAGGCCGTGGATGCCCTCGATGATCAGAATGGATTTTTCCCCCATGCGGATCCGCCTGCCCCGGCCTGCTTCCCGGCGGCGGCTCACCATGAAATCATAGCTGGGGATCTCCGCCTCTTCCCCCGCAAAAAGCGAGAGAAGCTGTTCGTTCAGGAGGCTTATGTCCAGCGCTTCCAGACATTCATAGTCCCGATCGCCCTTTTCGTTGAGGGGGGTTTTTTCAGCGCCCAGATAGTAGTCGTCCAGGCTGATGGCTATGGGATCCAGGCCCAGGATTGTAAGCTCTATGGAAAGCCGCTTGGCGGTGGTGGTCTTGCCGGAGCTGGAGGGGCCGGCGATTAACACAACCATAACAGAATCCCTGCGCTCATAAATGCTGTCGGCAATGGCGGCGAGTTTCTTTTCCTGGAAGGTCTCGGCGATGCGTATGTAGTCCCGGATGGTCCGGTCGGCAACCAGGCGGTTCAGGCGGCCCACGGAGTGGACCCCCACTATGCGGCCCCAGCGTTTGTATTCGTGGTACACCGAAAAAAGGCCCGGCCTGTCTTCAAAGGGATCGATCTCCGGAAAGCGGCCCACTTCGGGAAAACGGAGCAAAAAACCCTCCCGGTAGGGCATCAGCTCAAATACCGACAGTATTCCTGTGCGGTCCGCCAGGGGTTCAATGTAGAGATCCGAAAAGCCGTGACATTCATTGACCCGTATGCGGGGCTCGCTGCGGTGTTCCAGGAGCATGGCGGTGTCGATCTGTTTGTTTTTTTCAAACTGCTCCAGCGCGTCCATATAGGACAGGTAACGGCAGTGGATGGGAATGTCCTCCCGCGCCAGGGCCGCCATCCTTTCCCGGAGCGCCCCAATGCCGCCCGGGATGCCCTCCTGTCCGTCCTCAAATGTATAGTAGTAGCCGTTCCCCAGGGAATGGCCTATACGGAGGCTGCGGCCGGGAAAGAGTTCCCAGGCGGCCAGGGCCAGGAGAAAGGCCAGGGAACGGCGGTAGACGGACGCGCCTTCGACGCTGTCCAGAAAAACCGGCTCCAGAACGCCGTTTATTTCCAGCCGGAAACCCAGGGGTATAATTTGGTTGTTCAATTTTACCGCGAGGATCCGCTTCCCCGGATTGTCCGGTTGGCCGGGAGCGAGGGTGGAAAGCAGGGCGTCCGCCTGGGTTCCCATGGGGATGGCAAGGCGAACAGCCTCGGCGCCGGGCCCGGGTATGAAACGCAGTTGTATGTCACTCATCTTTTTCCTGCAAAACTCCCAAATAGGATTGTATTAAATTCAGCTTGAGCTGCCGCAGTTCCGGGGTGACGGATACTTTGTACACATGGGGGTTCAGTATCCGTTTATGGCTCTGGTCAAAGGTTTCCAGATCCGCCTTAACGTGCAGGCGAATCTCCTCCAGGGAAGGCTCAGGAACAAGCAACTCGCCCTTTTCCAGGCGCCGCTTGAGCAGGGGCTCCGCCTCTCCCTCCAGGGTGTGATAAAAATGGCGATAGTCCGCGGCGGGATGCCAGAAAACATAGCGGTTTCCCTTCTCAAACGGGGCGGGGCCGTTTTCCTCCAGGCTCAAAATGTCCGCCACGGACATTCCCTGGCTGTCCCGGAGGCGGAACACCTGTTTCAAGCCGGGGTTGGTGTTTTTTTCGGGATTGTCCGAAAACTTGATGACGGGGATCAGCTTGCCCGCGCTGTCCTCCCGGACGGTCAGCTTGTAGACCCCGGTAAAGGCCGATTCGTCCCCGCCGGTAACCATCCGGGTGCCGACCCCCCAGGAATTGATGGGCGCCCCCGCGTTGACGAGGGTCTGGATGATGCTTTCGTCCAGATCGTTGGACACCGAAATCCGGGCGTCGGTTAAGCCCGCCTCATCCAGCAGGCGCCGCACCTGAACCGTGAGGTAATGCATATCCCCGGAATCCAGCCGGACCCCGAAGTTCTTGCCCCTTTCCGCCACCCGCCGGCCAACCTTGATGGCGTTTTGGACCCCGCTCCGCAAAGTGTCGTAGGTGTCTATCAGAAACACCGGAAAATCGGGGTACAGGTCCGCGTAGGCCTGGAAAGCCTGCTCCTCGTCGGGAAACGCCATGATCCAGGAATGGGCCATGGTGCCCAGCACGGGGATGCCGTACTCCTTGCCCGCGAGCACGTTGGAAGTGCCCGAGGCGCCGCCTATAAACGCGGCCCGGGAAGCGGCCATGGCGCCGTCCTGCCCCTGGGCGCGGCGGAGGCCGAACTCCATCACGGAGCTTTTGCCCGTGGCGAGCCACACCCGCGCTGTTTTAGTGGCGATGAGGCTCTGGAAGTTGATGATGTTGAGGAGCATCCCCTCGATGATCTGACATTCGATGAGCCCGCTGGAAACGCGGATCAGCGGTTCCTGGGGAAAAACCACCGTGCCTTCGTCCATAGCCCAGAGATCGCCGGTAAAGCGGAAGGAACGGAGGTAGTCCAGAAAGGGCTTTTCAAAAAAATTCAGGCCCTCCAGGTAGGCGATATCGTCATCGGAAAAAGAAAAGTTTCGCAGCGTTTCCAGCAGGGGGCCCAGGCCGGCAAATATGGAAAAGCCCCCGTCAAAGGGATGCTTGCGAAAGAACATTTCGAATATGGCCCGCCGGTTCATGTTGTTTTTCCAATACCCCTGGGCCATGGTCAGGGAATAAAAGTCCGTTAATAACGCCGAGTGTATCATCCTAAAGCTCCTCTGCGGCACAAGGGGCAGCATATCGGGTCCGCCGGAAGCCGTACGCTCTCCCCATTTCCGTAAGTATACCATAAAACTTAAAAAATACCATAGAATTTGGGCGCATCCTGGCCGATCAAAAAATGCCCCTCAATAATTTGTATAAACCCCTCGGGAGCTTCCAGGTTTGTAACATGGCCGGCTTCGACTTTTATATATTGACAATTTGGGATTAACGAAACCGCCCGATTCGCCTGTTCCTGATTCATTGCGCCGTTCAAGACGCCGTTCTCCATGATCTCAAAACGGGCGTGGATCAATACTGCCGGGCATTGAATTTTTGCAAGCGCATCGGCATGATCAAAACTTCTGTTCCATGTTCCGTCATGAAATGAAGCGCCGAAGCGCGGGTCATAATAATTCAAGCCCCGCAGCATTTCCTCTACGGAAATTGGCAGGAACGCTATCGCAACGGGCTTCCCGGGGTTTGCCTTTTTATAGTTGTTCACAACAAATTTAATCAGGGGCTGGGATAAGGGCCCTGTATAGGTTCTAAAAAACTCTGTGCCGGTTTCTATCCAGTAATCCAGAAAATTACCGCCATACTGTTTGTCCTGAACCGCTTTATAACTGGCAGTAAAAAGTTTATCCGCAACCGTCTGTTTTATTTCAGGATACTCGGAAGAAAACAAGGGCGGATCTTCCAAAACAACCGCCTTTACCAAATCAGGTCTGTTGGCGGCCAGCCAGACAGTTAAAAGCCCCCCCGATGAATTTCCGCTTGCAAAAACGGGTTCCTTAATCACGGTCTCAATGAAATTTGCCAAATCCATTCCGATCCGGCCCGCCGTCATAGGGTAATTATCGGGGCATTGGGTCTTTCCATGACCGGGATAGTCCACAGCGAATACATGGAATTTTTTTGACAGCGCCGGCAGCGCTTTACTGTAGGTAAACCAGTCCAGCGTTTGAGCGTGCAATAGAAGCAATGCCGGCCCGTTATTGCGCCCCTCCGCGTAGTTGAAATCCACATCGCCGACCCTGGCGGTTTTTTCCGTTATGCCTGCTTCGATCAATTTTTGCTCCGAGGGATTTTTATAATGCTTCATATAAGTTATGAGGATGGCGCTTCCCGCGGCTACGACAATTACGATAAATCCTATAACAACGATAAAACGCATTGGTTTTGTTCTTAAAAAATTATTCATACCGGCGCTTGCTTCTTATTTTTACAGGCAATGTATAGGTTTGTCAACAGAACTCCCCCCATGGACCCAAGATGGGTTAGCGGGGACGCACGTAGAGTAAAAACGGGGGGCGGCGGAGTATGCCTGGCTCTCACTTACCTGTAGAGTCCACTGCCGCAGCCCCGCTGCGCGGGTCTGCGGCAGCGGGGAATTCCAGAGAGTTCGGCCAGGCAGACTCCGCCGCCGCCCGCCTTTGTCGGGGGCGTCCCCGCTAACCCCATTCGGGCCTATAGGGGGCCTGTGGTGCGGGGATTTGGTGTTTATAAGAGCTGGTCTGCGCTCACACACAATGCCCTACAGACTGTGTCAAAAGTCCGTATTATTAGCGCATTGGAGATGGCGTCGCTGCCTTCGCGCGTGGGGTTATTCCGGTTTGGCGGACAACCAGTTAGGGGGGAGGGGGGCCGTCGCCCGCTCGCCATAATGAAAGAGCCTGTAAAATAGTTTGTGTAAATACCAAAAATGAGGTAGAAAAACCGAAGGGGAAAACATGACTATGGCAAAAACAAGGAAGAGACGAGAACGGGATCAATGGGAGGATCTGCTGG
>JAIROB010000215.1 GCA_031257695.1 Treponema sp.
ATCATCCCCTCCCGTTCCTCGTCCCAACGGGCCTTGAAGAGTTCCGCTTCCCTTCGGAGATCATCCGCGGTGGGGCCGGTAAATTCCGGAATCTCCGGCAGATCCTCCGGTTCCTCCGGCGCAGGCCCCTGATTAAGGCTGAACTCGTCGTAGGCCTGGGGAGGGTCCAGCATGATCCTTTCGCTGCTGATCCGGAGCTCGGCGGGCCTGAAAACCGCCTTGTTGATCGCCGTCATACCACCAGCTCATCTTCGCCGGCCCGGGCGACCACGATTTCTCCGGTCTCCTCAAGGTGCCGGATGATTGACACGATCTTCTGCTGGGATTCCTCCACATCCTTCAATCGCACAGGGCCCATGAACTCCATGTCTTCCTTGAGCATCTGGGCGGCGCGTTTGGACATATTTCTGAATATCTTATCCTGCACTTCGGTGTCCACCGATTTGAGCGCCTTGGACAGCTCCTGGGAATCCACTTCCCGCATAACCCGCTGTATGGCGCGGTCGTCCAGCATGACGATATCTTCGAAGACGAACATCCGCTTCTTGATATCCTCCGCCAGTTCCGGGTCCTCGTCTTCCAGCGCTTCGATGATCTGCTTCTCCGAAGACCGGTCCACCAGGTTCAGTATTTCCACTATGTTTTCCACCCCGCCCGCCGCGGTGTAGTCTTCGCTGGACAGGGTGGAGAGCTTTTTCTCCAGAACCCGTTCCACCTCCCGGAGCACCTCCGGGCTGGTGCGGTCCATGGTGGCGATACGCCGGGCCACGTCGCTCTGCACTTCGTGGGGGAGGTTCTGCAGAATCACCGAAGCCTTGTTCGGTTCCAGGTAGGCTAAAATAAGCGCTATGGTCTGGGGATGTTCCTGCTGGATAAAGTTCAGGAGGTGAGCGGGATCGGTGCGGCGTATAAAGTCGAAGGGCCGCACCTGGAGGCTTGAGGTAAGGCGGTTGATGATGTCGATGGCTTTCTGGCTTCCCAGGGATTTTTCCAAGAGCTCCCGGGCGTAGTCTATGCCGCCGGTGGTGATAAACTCGTTGGCCATCATGAGTTCCTGGAACTCCACCAGGACCGCCTCTTTCTGATCCGGCTCTATGGTCTCCAGCCGGGCGATTTCAAAGGTGAGGGTTTCAATTTCATCTTCCCTAAGGTACTTGAATATTTCCGCGGATATTTCCGATCCTATGCTGACCAGGAACACCGCTGCTTTCTGACGACCCGTAAAATCCTTGGCGTTCTTTTTCCTGGTTCCCCCTGCGGCTGTCGCGCCGCCGCCTGCCGCCGCTGCTTTTGCCATAGTCTATTCCTCCAACAGCCAGGTTCTGATAAGCTGGGCCACGTCTCCGGGATGTTCCTTCGCCATGTTGATGGCGTTCTCCTGGAGCTCCATCCGCTTCCGTTCCTCCACGGACATGGAAACCTCCACCCCCTGCTCTTCCGCTTCCTGGAACGCCCGCTCCCGCATCTCCTGGTGCTGTCGGGCAAGCTCTTCCTCCCGGGCCCGCCTGCGCCGTTCCAGTTCCCGGGTAATTATACGGAAAACGATAAACGCCACCAGCAGCAGCGCCACCCCGGAAAGGGCCACCAGGATCGTGGTCTGCATCTGCTTCTGCCGGCGGTACGCGGCGTCCGCTTCGGCAAACTCCCTGGTCCTGTCGAACCGGATGTTCTGCACCGTCACCGAATCCCCCCGGGCGGCGTTGAAGCCTATGGCATCCTGGATCAGGGCCTCGGCGGCCCGGAGATCCTCAAGTGGCACCGGGGTGTATTCCCGTTCCAGGGAACCGTCCGCCTGTTCGACGGGGTTCCTCTTTTCATCGTACTTCAATTTCCAGGTCCCGTCGATATTCACCGCGACCGTCACCCGGTCTATGCCGGGGCTTTTCTCTTCCTCGATGCGCCGGCTGTTTATCTCCTCGTTCTGGGTCCTGGTTTCCTGGTTGACCTTCCCGTAGAGGTTGTCCATGTCGCGGAAAGCCGGCGGGGTCTGGCCCTCAACCCCCGCGGGGCCCTCCGGGTTCAGCCCCGACCCTTCCCAGGCGGTGGAGGAGGTGGAGAAGGACCGGGTGATGGACCTGGCGCTCTCCGAATCGTCATAGGAGAGACCGGGGGTTCTGGGCTTTATCGTAACGGGATAGAATTCCTCGGTGCTCACCGCCTTCTTGGACATATCCATATCGATTTTGATATTCAGATCCCGCACACGATCGCTGCTGAAAGTCACCTGCAAAGCCTGGAGCACCAGGGCCCGGTACTTCAACTCCAGGGTCTGGACCAGTTTGGTTTCCTTTTCCACCTTGGCGATCCAGTCGAAGTCCGCCATGCCCGCAAAATCGTTGAGTACCAGGCCGTTTTGATCCGCGATAACGATGTTCTCGTCTTTAAGGCCCTCCACGGCAAACTTGAGTATCTTCTGTATGCCCTCAATTTTCTTGCGGTTCTGCGAAATATCGCTCAGGGGCTTGGGGGTGATAATAACGCTGGCGGTAACCGGGTTTTCGTAGGACATAAAATATTCCCGCTGGGGCATAACGATAGTAACGTTGGCGTCGTCCACATCGTCAAAGGATTTTATGTGATCCGTGACCATCTGGGTTATGGACCGCCGGAGGTTGACGTTCCGCTCAAAGTCGGTAATGGTCCACCGGTCCCGGTCAAATATGGCCCAGGGGTCGGTTCCCGCGGGCACCATGTCCTCCCGGATAAGGATGGCGCGGATCCGCTGGGCGGTTTTGGCGTCCTCCACCATGATAATCCCCGATGCGTTGACCGTGGCCCTGACCCCTTCCTCGTTGATCCTGGCGATGATCCGGTCCCGGTCCTCCTCTTTAAAAGCGGTGTCAAAAACCGGCGCCAGGGTGGGCGCGGAAGAAACCGAAACCAGGGCTATAAGCCCGGCGATAACCGCCGCGGTTATGCCTATAAGTATGCCCCTTTGCATCCATCTCCATTTGCCCCAGAGCCCTTTTATTTGATCGATTGCTTTTTTGAACCACCCGTTCATATTCATTCCCCCCCCCAAGTGAATTGGCGCTTACCGCGCCCGGCTATCTCGTGTTAATAATATCCTTCCAGCCCTGCACTACCCTGTTGAGCACATTCCTGGCTATGTCCAGGGACAGTTGGGCCTTGGCCTGGGCAACGGTAATGTCATGGGGATCCATGGCCTCGGGATCGACGGCGGCCCGCTGGACCAGATCCGCGGAAAACTGCTGCTCCGCGCTGACCCTGTCCAGGGCCCGGAGCATGGCGTCCTCAAAACTGCCACTGCGGACCGCCGCGTCGGAGCCTATCATGGCGCCCAATTCGGAAATTATCGCGCCCCGGCCCCGAGCGATGCTGCCGCCCACCACAAAGGGCCCGTTCGCGGGAACCAGGTGTTTGGGATGTGTTACCGCCATGGGGACCTTGTCCCCGTTTACCAGTTCAGGTTTGAAAATTTGCATCTATCCCCTCCCCTATCGGATTTATCTGCCGCCGATTTCCAGCGCCCGCAGAAACATTGCTTTTGAGCCTTCTATAATAGAGGCATTCGCCTCATACGCCCGGGACGCGGCGATCATGTCCACCATTTCGGTGACGATATCCACGTTCGGCTGTTCCACATACCCGGCCCACCGGCCGGCGGCAATGGCGTCGGGATGGGTGGGGTTGTACTCCATCCTTCCCGGGGTCGTGTCCTTCTGGATCTCCGCAACCCGCACTCCCCTGCCCGGCCCTCCGTCCATAGGATCCGGCAGAAAGGGGGAGCGCCAGAAGGGCTGCTCCGCCCTGGGCCGGAGGATCACCCGGCTCCGGCGGAAGGGGCCTCCCTCGGCGGTGCGGGTGGTGGAGGCGTTGGCGATATTGTCGGCGATCACATCGGAACGGAGCCTTTCCGCGGTCATCCCGGTGGAGGCTATGTTAATAGCGTTAAACAATCCCATACCTTATCCTACCTTAGCGCCATGCTGATCTGGCTGAATTCAAACGCCGCCGCCTGAGCCAAAAGGGTGTACATCATCTGATTTTCCAGGGCCAGGTTTACTTCCTGTTCCGGGTCCACGTTGTTCCCGTTGTTCCTGGAAGCGCTGGCATAATCCAGGACCCGCCGGGGCTGCACATCCTGATAGTTCCGCTCCCGCCAGTTGGGGATATGTTTGGAGTTGGTCAGGGTCAGCTCCAGCGCGGGGCGCTGCTTCTCCGTTTCCAGGGCCCGTTTCAGAGCGCTTTCAAAGTTGACGGCGGACCGCTTGAAGTTGGGAACCCCGGAATTCGCCAGGTTATCCGCAATCACATCCCGGCGGAGCGTGGCGGCATCCATGGATCGGTGCAGCAGGTCAATGGTTTTCTCAAAGTTATTCGATATCATAGGAACCTCTTACCTACGATCATCGGCCTGCCGGAAAATTTCATAAGATATACCTTCCCAAATCGTTGTCCACCGCCAGGTCCTGGAGCCGCTCGTTCACGTAGTCTTCGGTGATGGAAACCTTGGCGGGGGCCATGTCCGGCGCCTCAAAGGAGAGATCCTCCAAAAGGGCTTCCATGATGGTGTGGAGCCGCCGGGCGCCGATGTTTTCCAGCCGGGAATTGACCTCCGCGGCCAGCGCTGCCAGGCGATCGATGGATTCGGAGGTAAATTCTATATCCACCCCCTCGGTGGCCAGGAGATCGATGTACTGTTTGGTCAGGGCGTTTTTGGGCTCCGTGAGGATCCGCAGGAATTCATCCTTGCCCAGGGGCTCAAGCTCCACCCGCAGGGGAAAGCGCCCCTGCAACTCGGGGATCAGGTCCGAGGGCTTGCTGACGTTAAAGGCCCCGGCCGCGACAAAGAGGATGTGGCTGGTGTCTACGGGCCCCCATTTGGTGTTGACCACCGCGCCTTCCACGATGGGCAGTATGTCCCGCTGCACCCCTTCCCGGGAAACATCGGGCCCCCCGCTCCGGTCGCCCTTGACCGCTATCTTGTCAATCTCGTCTATAAACACGATGCCGGTTTCACAGACCCGCTGCCGGGCCTCGTCGCTTACCCGGTCCCGGTCTATGAGTTTTTCCGATTCCTCGGCGATGAGGATCTCCCGGGCGCGGCTCACCGGGAGGATCTTCCTTTTTTTGGTCCCGCCGAAAAACCCGGCTATCCCCGAAAGGCTGGATTCCAGTTCCTCCATGCCGTTCCCCATCATCTCGAAGGGGGGGAACTGGGGGGTCTGGCTGACGGTTATTTCCACCATCCGGTCCTCCAGCTTTCCCTCCCGGAGCATGGCCCGGAATTTTTCCCTGGTGGGATTTTTCTGTTTCGGTTCCCCGGCCGCGGGGCCTTCGGGGGCATCCTCCGCGACGGCGTTGTTTTCCTCCCGGGCGCCGCCCTCCCCCTTCCTCCGGTTCACCGGAATGCCTATCTGGATGGCCGCGCCCATGAGCGCCGGGCCGCCCCCCGCGCCGTTGTTGGGGTTAAAGGAAAAGGCTCCCATGGGACGCGCCACCGGGCCGTCGTTTTTCGCCTCCCTGGGCTTTTTTCCCGTGCCCGGGAGGAGCAGATCCAGCAGCGCCTCCTCGGCGCTCCTTTCCGCGTCCGCGGTGACCGATTCCTGCATTTCCTGCTTGACCATCTGGAACCCCGCGGCCATGAGGTCCCGGATCATGGATTCCACGTCCCGGCCCACATAGCCCACTTCGGTGTACTTGGTAGCCTCCACTTTGATGAAGGGCGAACCCGAGAGCTTTGCCAGGCGCCGGGCTATTTCGGTTTTGCCCACCCCGGTGGGGCCGATCATGAGGATGTTCTTGGGGGCAATGTCGTCCCGCAGATCCGGGTCCAGCTTGAGCCGCCGGATGCGGTTCCGCAGCGCCACCGCCACGGCCCGCTTGGCCTT
>JAIROB010000013.1 GCA_031257695.1 Treponema sp.
TCATACGGTTATCCCCGATGAAGTTGAATTTTCCCTGGATGTCCGCCATTGGGATCCCGCCGTGCTTGCGAAGGCCCTGGAAACCATACAGAAGATCCCCCGGGAATTTGACAAATGCGCGGTAACCTATAGAGAGCATGGTCCCGCAAAAGATGCGAATTCGACAGGGAACTTGTCGCCCTTGTGGAACGGAGCGCCGGGGATCTTGGTTATTCCTACATGATAATGCACTCCGGGCCGGGACACGACGCCCAGTATGTTTCCGATATGCTGCCCGCCACGATGATCTTTGTTCCAAGCAAGGACGGCCACAGCCACTGCGAGGAAGAGTTTACTTCCCTCGATGAAGCCTGGGCGGGCATTAATGTGGCGCTCAACACCATACTCGCCATAGACAAAAAATAGAGTTGTTTAAAAACTTCAGTTTTTAAACAAATTCCGATAAAAAACAGCAAAATGTGGAACATTTTGCAAGACTTGTTTAAGAACCATAGGGTTCTTAAACAAGTCCAATGATACAATCCGCTGTAAAGGAAAATGTGCAAAGGAGCATGCGCTATGTCAGAACAATCCATAAAAACAAATCATTCCAGGTACAATTTACAATCCTGGTCGAAACAAAGGGGCCTTAATCCCATTGTCATTGAAAAGGCCGAGGGCATTTATATGTGGGACCCCTCGGGGAAACGGTATGCCGATATGTCCAGCCAGCTTGTCAACCTGAACCTTGGGCACGGCAACAGGGCAATCATTGAGGCGATTAAAAAGCAGGCGGATCAGTACTGCTACATTTCCCCCTCCTACGGAAACGAGGCCCGGGGGGAACTGGCAAAGATGATCATCGATCTTCTGCCGGATAACTTCGGCAAGGTGTTTTTTACCAATGCCGGTGCGGATGCCAATGAAAACGCCATCAAGATTGCGCGTATGTACACAGGCCGGTATAAGGTGTTTTCCCGGTACCGCAGCTACCACGGTTCAACCTTTGGGGCGGGCAACCTGACCGGCGAGCCCCGGCGCTATCCCCTGGAGCCGGGCATCCCCGGATTTGTCAAATTCTTCGATCCCTATATGTACCGGGAGGATCTCAAATTTGCCTCTGAAGAGGAAGCCGCGGCCTACTATGTGCGCCGGTTCCGTGAGCAGGCGCTCTACGAAAATCCCGACAGCATAGCCGCGGTTATCTGCGAGACGGTGACCGGATCGAATGGAGCCATCATCCCGCCCAGGGGTTATTTTGAGGGCCTTCGCAGGGTTTGTGACGAATTCGGCATCATGCTGATCTGCGATGAAGTGATGATGGGTTTTGGCCGCACAGGAAAAATGTTTGCCTTTGAACATTTCAACGTCAAACCCGATATTGTCGCCTTTGCCAAAGGCGTTACCTGCGGGTACGTCCAGCTTGGGGGCTGCGCGGTTTCCTCAAAAATCGCCGAATACTTTGACGATAACCTGCTGTCCTGCGGCCTTACCTACAGCGGCCACCCCCTGGGCTGCGCCGCCGGAATCGCGGCGATCAACTATTACAGGGAACACAATATCCTGGACAACGTAAACGCCCGGGGAGCGGAACTCAAGGCGATTTTTCAAACCCTCAAGGAAAAACACCGGAGCGTTGGGGACGTGCGCAGCATAGGTCTCTTTGGAGCGGTCGAACTGGTGAAGGACCGTGAAACTAAAGAAGCCCTTGTTCCCTATGGAAAGGATCCCGAAGGAATCATGCGGAAAATAAACGGAGAACTTGTCAAACGCGGTTTTATGACCTATACTCATGAAAACATGATCCTTGTTGCCCCGCCGCTTATCATCACGAAGGAGCAGTTGGCCGGGGAGATGGCAGCTTTGGATGAAGCGCTTGGCATAGCGGACGGAATGGTATGATCAATTATTATATGCCCACGAAGATAGTGGGGGGCGAAAACTGTATTGTTGATAACGCTTCGCTTCTGAAAGAACTGGGGAAGAAAGCCCTGATCGTTACGGGCCGGAATTCGGCCAAAAAGAACGGCTCCCTGGAGGATGTGATAAAGGCCCTGGAAGCCAACGGCCAGACCTATGCCCTTTTTGACCGGGTGATGGCAAACCCTACGATAGCCTGCGCCTTCGACGCCGCCGGCCTTGCCCGGCGTGACGCCTGTGATTTTGTCATCGCCCTGGGGGGCGGTTCCCCCATGGATCTGGGCAAGGCGGCGGCGGTCCTTGCGGCGAACCCCGTGCCCGAGGATGCTCTGTTTACAACCCCCTTTGACAAGGCCCTGCCACTGGCAGCGATCCCCACCACCGCGGGCACCGGTTCGGAGGCAACCCGGTATGCCATCCTTACCAACGATGCTGTAAAATCAAAATCCTCCCTTTCCTCGCCCCTGCTTTTTCCCCGTGTTGCCTTTCTGGACGCCCGGTATCTTTTAAGTTTGAGCCGGAACACCCTGGTCAACACGGCGATTGACGCCCTCTCCCATGCGGTGGAGGGTATGCTGGGGGCGCGGGCTTCTGCCTTTACGGATGCCGCCGCAAAAAGCGGCATCAGGGCCTTTGCCGAATGTCTGCCCGCGCTGCAATCCGGCGACATCGATGATCCCGCCGTTCGTGAGAAGCTGCTTTTCGCCGCAACTTTGGACGGCATGGTCATCGCCAATACGGGAACCACTGTGGTTCACGCCATGGGCTATTCGCTCACCTATTTCAGGAACGTGGATCACGGCAGGGCTAACGGCCTCCTGTTGGGCGCGTATCTCGGATTTGTCCGGCGGAAGGAGGAAACCGCCGGGACGAACCGCATCGGCGAGATCCTCGGCGCCCTGGGCATGAAAAGCCTTGAGGAATTTGACGCGGTTATGGACGGGCTTCTGGGGGAGCGGGAAAAATGCGCCGCCGCCGAAATCGAACAATACGCCGAGACGGCGATTCACGCCGCGCATATTGCCAACAGCGCCATTAAACCCGGCAAAGCGGATTTGATTGAGGTTTTGACAAAGTCTTTGGGCGGATGAAACAGGACAGGCGCATGATGGACTTTACCCCGTTCGGTAAACACCGTTAAGCGACTTGCCCTGAGGTAAACATACAAGGCGCATTATAGTCAAGCGCCGAATGCAGACGAATGCGATTATAATACGCCTCGACATACATAAACACCGATTGTCTCCCTCAGCGCCTTGACTTCCTTCCGCAGGCGGGTTACTTCCTCGTCCCGGGGCCGCCCATATCCAGGAAACGGCGGCAATCCGCCTCCCTCGGCATCCCGTGCCCGCCGTATCCACCGATACAACTGGTTCTCATTGATACCCAAATTCTGTGCGATTTGACGCGCCGGTTTCTCGTGTTTTTCGGCCAGCGCCACTGCCTCGGCCTTGAACTCCCGGGTGTACACCCGCCGTGCTTTGTCTTGCTTTCCCATCTTTTTCTTTTCATCTATATATAATTCCCGCTTATCTTTGTGTCCACTAGATGGGTAAGGTTCACCCTGCTGAAAGCCATTGCCTGGTGAGCGGGCGGCGGTCCCCCCCTCCCCCTAACTGGTTGTCCGCCAACCCGGGAAAACCCCACGAGCGAAGGCAGCGACGCTATCTCCAATGCGCTAATAATACGGACTTTTGACACAGTCTGGGGGACGCCCCCCTTGACCAGAGCCCCGCGGAACCGTAGAATTTTGCACATAATGGAAAGTTACCGGCCGCTGCGGCTTGTTTTTTTTATCTACGATTTTGCCCGCCTGGTTGTGATGACCGGCCTTCTGGTGAGGTTTGCCCAGCCGGAATCTTCACAAGGCGTGTTTCCCTATGTGTTTTACGCGGTTCCCAACAGCCTGTTTCCCCTGATGAGCTTCTTTCTGTGGGTGAATCCCGGCGCCTACAGGCCCTTTATCGCCCTGTATATGGCGGGAAAGATCCTCGCGGTGGTCTCGGTTTTGGCATGGCTCATATTTTCCCTGCCCGGCATCTCCGCCTCTTTTTTGGAGGCCGGACGTTTAACCTTTATCGTGGCCGGAACCGCCCTGCTCCTGTCCGCGGGGGACGCCCTTTCGGTTCTCGGCGGGGCGATAGCGCGAAAACATATTCTGAACGCGGCGCTGCCGCAGGAACCGGGGCGCCCCCTGGGCCAAGGGTCCGTAAACCTTGGGGCCGCCGAAGTCCCGGAGGAAGGTAATTAATGCGTATAATCCCTATCGCCAGCGGCAAAGGCGGGGTCGGCAAGTCCACGGTGGCGGCGAACCTGGGGGTGGCCTTTGCCCAGGCAGGCCGGCAGGTCATACTGGCGGATCTCGACCTGGGGGCCTCGAACCTCCACCTGATCATCGGGCATCAGGCGCCGCAGTTGGGCATAGGAACCTTCCTGAGCGACACCCGCTCGGATTTTTCCAGGGTCATGGTTGACACCGACATACCCAACCTCAGGTTTATCCCCGGGGACACGGAAATCCCCGGCACAGCAAACCTTAAAACCTCCCAGCGGCAGGCCCTGGTCAAACGGCTCCTGTCCCTGGACGCGGATATTCTGATCCTCGACCTGGGAGCGGGGACCCACCAGTCCATCCTGGAATTCTTCCTCCTCTCCGGCCAGGGGCTTATCGTGTCCGCGCCCACGGTTACCGCGACCCTGAACGCCTATGTGTTCCTCAAAAACACTATCTTCCGGCTCATGTACACCGCCTTTGCCAAGGAGACCAGGGCCTACAACTACCTGGAAAAACTCCGCAAGGAAGGCTCCGGCTTGCAGCGGCTCTACCTGCCCAAGATGCTCCAGGAGATCAAAAAGATCGACCCTAAA
>JAIROB010000058.1 GCA_031257695.1 Treponema sp.
GTATAGTATATAAAGCATTATGTGTATTCATGGTATCCGCCTTTTTTAGATCACCAGTGTAGCCCGGAACAGGGCGGACTGTCAAGCCGGAATACGCTTTTTTCGTGAGTGATTATCTGCGGCTAAAAGTAAAATTGCTGTGCTTAACGCTCCATTCCTTGCTATTTCTCCCATTTTAAGCTGCCATTATCCCATGATCATCGAACAAATCGTTGACATTTCCCCGGACCACCGTATGGTAGGGATCCGGGTAACCAGCGACGACATCATCCGGGGCCGCCGCGAAGACCTGGCCCTGGAACAGGCGAAATACCGGAGGCCCCGGCGCCCTCCTTTAGAAGGTCTGGATCGTCAAATTGATGTTGCCGTTCCCGCCGGTAAAGTCGGTCGGCCAGGCGCCGTCATAGCCTGTGGCCCCGGCGGGAGCCATGACGGTAACGCTCTTTGAGGCGTTGACATTGTAGAACATATTCGCCCCCAGGGAGGGCGCCGTACTGCCCAGGGTAATGGTGAGGGACTGGCCGCCGGTCGAGGAGAAGGCGAAAGCGCCGATGCTTTCGGCCGACGGGAGTTCCACCGTGGTCAGATCGGTACAGTCGCTGAAGGCGCCCTCGCCGATGTTTGTGGCCGACGGGAGCTCCACCGTGGTCAGAGCGTCACAGTCGTTGAAGGCGTAATCGCCGATGTTTGTGGCCGACGGGAGCTCCACCGTGGTTAGAGTGTCACAGTCGCGGAAGGCTTCCTGGCCGATGCTTGTGGCCGACGGGAGCTCCACCGTGGTTAGAGTGTCACAGCGGTAGAAGGCGCTATCGCCGATGCCTGTGGCCGAGGGGAGCTCCGCCGCGGTCAGAGCGTTACATTCGCAGAAGGCGTAATCGCCGATGCTTGTGACCGACGGGAGCTCCGCCGTGGTCAGAGCGGTACAGTTATAGAAGGCGTAAGTGCCGATGCTTGTGGCCGACGGGAGCTCCGCAGCGGTCAGAGCGTGACAGCCGCGGAAGGCGTAATCGCCGATGCTTGTGGCCGATGGGAGCTCCACCGTGGTCAGCGCGTCACAGTCATAGAAGGCTTCCCGGCCGATGCTTGTGGCCGACGGGAACTCCACCGTGGTTAGAGTGTCACAGCGGTAGAAGGCGCTATCGCCGATGCTTGTGGCCGACGGGAACTCCACCGAACTGAGGGTGATACAGTAGGAGAAAGCGTTGGTGTCGATGGTAGTGGCCTCGGGGAGGCTCACCGAGCTGAGGGCGATACAGTAGGAGAAGGCGGCATCGCCGATGTACGTGGCCGACGGGAGCTCCACCGAGATAAGGGAGGTACAGCCTTCGAAGGCCTGGGAGCCGATGCTTGTGGCCGACGGGAGCTCCACTGTGGTCAGATCGTGACAGGTGCTGAAGGCGCCCTCGCCGATGGCAGTAGCCGCCGGGAGGTTCACCGTGGTGAGGAAACAGTTGAAGAAGGCGTAGTCACCGACGTCCGTTATGCCCGTACCGCTTACTTCCGTAAGGTTCCAGAAGTTCCGGAAGGTGGTGTTACTGGATGTCCCCGCCTTAATGCCGGTGGCCTCGTCGGGCAGGACCAGGGACACGATGTACTGCTCGCCGGTATCGGCTGTGCCGGGGTCAAACTCCGTAACACCGGTACAGGCCGAAAGGTCCAGTTTCACGGCCTTGCCCGCTGTCTGTATCGCGGCAAGGAGGTTTGTCCACTCGCTTGGAAGGTTAAGCGCCACCGGCAGGGGGACCGGCGCCGGGGTGATGGCAAGGTAGGCCGCAATGTCCGGCATGTCGGTAAAGACTACCGTCACGGTAACGGTATAGCTTACGCTGGTTCCGTCCCCGGCGGTAACGGTGTAGAGAACGGGGGCGGTAAAGTTCACCTCCTCACCCGAAGCGGGGAAAATGCTTGCGCCTATGTAGGTGATGTCCGGAACCATGTTTGTTACGTCCGTACCGTAGGGAACCTTCACAGTGATGGTTTTGGCCGTTTCATCAATATGGACCGTGGCCGGGAGGCTGGCGAAGCTGAACGCCGTGATTGCCTTGGCGGTATTGGATCCCATCGGCGGAACCGGTGTATCCGGGCCGCCGCCGGCGTCCGGGGCGGTATCCGCAGCGTCACCGGCGTCCGGGACAATATCCACAGCGCCACCCTCGTCCGTTTCGCCGCGTTCAAAACCGCCGCCTGAGAAAAAGTCCTTAAACGAAAGATTATAGTTGTCGCAGCCCGGAAGGGCCAGGAGAAGCAGAACAAGTAACCCGCGAAAGGCCCTCTTCATCACGGTCTCAACGGGGGGTAATTCATTGCCATATAAAGAATTACGTGCATTCACGAGATCCACCTTTTTTTACACTAATAACATGGCCCGGAACAGGGCGGACCGTCAAGGGCCGTTTCCGAAAGGGCCGGGTGGTTTTGTTTGTAGTTGAAACTGAAATTGCGGACAATATAAGTGGCGCGTATTGCTAGCAGCCTGTTGCACTTGAACTTTCAGGGGCGTGAATGAATATTTTTACGACATCCTTGAAATCACGCAGAACAAAACCGGCGGCCCGGCCTACAATAACGCAGGAACCGCCGGCGGCGATCTTTCTGATAATCTTCTCTTGCGCGATAATCGCCTGCCGGACGGGTTCTGTGCTGATATACAATTCGTGCATGACGCCCGGTTCAGCCTGGTTTATACCGGAAATGAATTCCTTCGATAGGCCGCTCTCCTCTGCGGCAAGCGCAATCATTTCCTTGTAGTAACAGGGAATACCAAGTTTTTCCGCAACCAATTGTCCGATTACCTTCCCACCCGAACCGTGCTCGCGGTCAATCGTAATAATAACGCCCGGTTTGGAAGGTTTCAAAACCGCTGTTTTTTCCGGTCTTGCCGCTTGAGTTTCAGCCGCCGTCCCCTCAAGTTGTTTCCACACGCGGATAAGTACCAGCGCCGTTATCACCATTGCCAATATGTCTGCGGAGGGAGCCGCCCAGAATATGCCGGTAACACCGAAAAACAACGGCAGGACAAGCGAAAACGCGATCAGCAAAACCACGTCCCGAATCATTGAAAGGGGGAACAATTCAAACAGCGCGGTTGTAATCAGCGTGATGATAAGCGTCCAGAACATCACCAGTTTAATGGAAAATATGAAATAATTAAAGACAATATAGAGGCTTTATATGAAGATGGGACAATAGGCGAGGTAATAGTATTTGAAAAATAACAGACGGATCATTATTAAAAAATACGATACATAATCAACCAACCCCGCCGCAGAGCGGACGGGGTATGGTTGGTTCTAATAGGTATGGAGTGTATGCGGGTTTAAGACCCCCACAAACCGATACATCAGCCGGTTCAAAACCTCCCCAGAGGCTCCCCCGCCGGCAGGCGGGTTCTTGGGTATTAAACCCGCCTGCGAATAAAATGCATGATATAGTTACTTGAGAGTGGCGAATTCTCAAATTTATCGGCTTTTTGGCCATTTTTAGCGCTATAAACCGCTATATGTAGTGGTTTATAGTGACATATCTACGCTATAGATAGTGTATTTTGAGAACTTACCACTCTCAAGTCTATAAAACAATAAAGGAACAGGGGAAAATATTGTATGGAACGCCATGAATCATGGATTGATCGGGCGAAAAGCAGCTACGAATTATCAAAAGCAACAATCAGTAATAATATTTACTTTGAAGATTTGTGTTATCAGGCGCAACAGGCTGTGGAGAAATCGTTAAAGGAACTTTTAATATATTATGGCGTAGAGCCGGAATTTACGCATAATATATGATACCATTAAAATCTATCCATCCTTATTTCATTCCGTTTCAGCCGCGGATGGCGAACCGGACCGGGTAGCGGTACCGCACGGCCACCGCGGTCCCGTTGGCCTGGGCCGGGATGCCCCGTATGCCCTCAAACGCTCTGACCGCGGCTTCCGCGAAACCCCGGTTTTCGGGGGTTTCCCGCAGCACCGTTATCCGCCGCACCTCCCCGTGGCGGTCCACAAAAAGCTCCAGGTAGACCATGCCCTCGATCTTTGCCCGCAGGGCGATGGGGGGATATATCAGCCGGTCCTTTATTTCATTTTCAGGAAAAATCGGGGCCACAGAAACCCTGTGCATGGGCAGGTACTCGTCCTGCCCGGAATTCCCCTGGACGGGGGCCGCTATGAGGCCGGAAACGACGATCTGCTCCGGCTCTTCGTCGGTTTCAATCATGGTTTCGGCGATGGCTTCCACGGTGTTGGAGGCGGGCTCCGTATATTCCGGGGGAGGCGGCGGGATAGAGGGGGCCGGCGCAGGGGGCTCCTCCGCCAGGTCCGTAAGTTTCATCACCATGGCGTCTTCTTCGACCGCCTCAACCGGGGCAGCGGCAATATGTATCACAAAAAAAAGTATAAACACGGCGTGAAGGCCCGCGACCGCCAGGAACAGGGCGAGCCGGGCAAGGTTGGAGCGGGAATAGGAGGGCTTACGCATCCTTAACCACAAAGCTGACCACCCGGTACTGGAGGAGCTGCAAGGTTTGCAGCACCCTGTTCACCTCCGCAAAACGGGCGTCCCGGTCGGCGATAATATGGACCCTGGTGTCCGGGGCATTCCGGTAAATGTCGGTTATGGCAATTTCAATTTCGCCGAGGCTGCTGGGGAGCCCGTCCAGGTACACCGCGCCGGCCTTGTCCACCCAGATCTCCATGTTTTTTTCCATGCTGGTTTTTTTTGCGGCCTCCGCCTCGGGATAATCGATCTTCACCTCCCTGCGGTAATTCATCAGGGACACCAGCATGATGAAAATCAGCAGCAGAAACGCCACGTCCGACATGGAGTTCATGGGGATAATAAAACTTTTCTTTTTTCTGCGTAAATTCACGGGGAGCCCCCTTCGTCTTTCTTTATGGCGAAGGAGAAGGACTCCACCTCCAGGCGTTGGGCCAGCTCGACAAAAGACACCACCGCCTGCCAGGGGGCGCCGCCGTCCACTGTTAGCAGCACCGCCAGGTTGGGATGGGAGGCCACGGCGCCCCGTATTTCCTGCTCCGCCTGGGCGTGGCTCAGGGATGCTCCCTGGCGGAACAGCCTGCCGCCGCCGTCCACCTCAAAGCGCAGCAGATCGTCCTTCAGGATCAGCCTGGTGGAATCCTTGGCCGGAAGGGTCATGAGAAAGCCCTTGTTGACGTTGAATCCGGCGATGACGATAAAGTAGATGATCAGCAGAAACGCTACGTCGCTGGAGGCGTTGGTTTCTTCAAAGCCCCTGCCGGACCGCCGGCGGAGTTTCATTGTTCCGCCCCGGGAGCGGGGCCTTCGGTCAGTTCCGCGATAAGGTTGGAACAGCTTCTCTCCACATCCACGGCGAACTTGTCCACCACATGGGAAAAGAGGGAGTGGGCGATCATGGCGATAATGGCGATAATAAGGCCGAAGACGGTGGTGATCAGCGCCTCGTAGATGCCGTTGGCCACGATCTGGGCGTTCACGTCCGTGGCTTCCGCGATGGATCTGAAAGCGCCTATCATGCCGGAGACGGTTCCCAAAAAGCCCGTGAGGGGGGAGAGGGAGCCCAGGGCGGTGAGAAAGTTAAAGCCGTTCTCCAGGGAATTGATGCAGGCGAGCGCCTCGGTTTCCGCGGCCTTTTCCATCTGATGTTCCGAAAGGTTCGCCCGGCTGACCAGCGCCAGCAGCGCACGGGCGCCCATGCGGCGTTTGGTCAGGCCGGAAAGGTAGGTCCGGGCGCCCTCGGGATCTCCGGCCCGGATATATTCCTCCGTCTTTTGCTCAAGGTCGTCCAGACGGAGGTTGTGGTAAAAGATGAAGATCCCCCGCTCCAGGGTAATGGCTATGGCGGCCACCGAGAAGAACAGCAGGGGCCACATGAAAAATCCCCCCAGGACGAAATACTCCAGAATGGTAAAACTTGCGCTACCCCCGCTCATGCCGCTACCTCACTTTATCTTTGTAAGATCAACCTTCCCGGAAAGGAATTTAACTATATTATCCCACTCAAATTCAAGGCGTATCCAGGGGGCGGCCTCCTCCCAATCCCTGAGCAGGGTCCCGGAATTCCGCACCGGCCACAGATCTTCGGGGAACAGCGCCCGGGTGTAGGCAAGGTTCCACCGGATGTCTTCCCCCACAACATATTCCCCGGCCCCGGTCCAGGCGGCGGGCCTGTCCTTCGGTCTGGACAACTCGGGAAAAAGCAGGGGTTCCCAATAGGCTTCAAAATCAGCCTGGCCCGAAAAAACAGGAAGGCCCTCCTGCTCTTTCATCCACCGCGCCAGGACCGTAATCCGTTCCCGGCGGTTACGCAGGGCGGTCAGGGCCTGGGCCCCGCTCAGGCGGGCGGAAAAACGGCGTAGTTTCCCGCCGCTTATGTCCAGGGCTTCCAGGGGCTCCCTCAGTTGGAGAACCGCGGTTGTGGCGCCGCCGGCGGAATAGCCCTCGACAAAACTGCCCTCCCCGGAAAGCTCCAGGGTAAACTCGTTCCACCCGTTCAGGTTGGGGCTCAGGAAATCCAGGGAATTGACAAAAAAATTGCCCTCCCCGTCGGGAAGCGAACCTATGATGCGGAGATTCGGCATGGCGTCGACCCTGATGGCGATAAACTCCTGTCCCGCCCTGTCGCGCAGCCGGTCCACCCGGGTTCCCCGCTCAGGTTCTTCCCGGTACGCCGCGAGGGTCTTCTCGGCAAAGGCGGAACCGTCCAGAACCCGGCCCCCGGTTTCGGCCAGGGAAACGCACCCGCCGTTCAGCAAGGCCCAAGCCAGGAAGGACAGGGCCGCGGCCCGCTTCCTCCTCATCCTGTGCCCTTGTCCTCCGCCGCCTCCCTTTCCCGGCGTTCCCGCTCCTTCTTTTCATCCCCGGCGAGTTTCCGGTTATAGATAAAGAGGCCCAGAGCGGCAAAGATGACGCCGTCAATCAGGATCTTTTCAAACCCCGGATCAACCATGATGCCGGAAAAATGCCGGAAAAGGCCATAGGCGAGGAGAAAAAATCCCAGACCCAGGGCGATCCACAGAAGCAGGGGCCGCGTCAGTTTCATTGGCCTATTATACTTAATAGATCAAGCCGATTCCAATCCCCCCGAAACCGCCCTGCCGGCCGCCGTTCGTCCAGCCTCCCCCCAGCAGGGAAAAGACCATGTTTGAGGGCGGGGGGAAAAACCGTATCTCCCCGGCGGCCATGAGGGGGCCGAAACCCGCTTCTTCCCGGTCTGTGCCGGCGAGGAGCGCCCGGCTTTGCAGGGAGAGCCCCGCCGTAAACACGGACCGCCGGAACAGCAGCCCCCCGGAAAGGAGGATCCGGGGGGCTGCCTCCGCGGGATAGCCCTCCCAGCTGGTCCAGAGGCCCCCCGGACTCAGCGTCAGGGAGAGGGCCTCCCCGAGGCGCCAGGAAAAGGGGAGGGAAAAGGCCGCGCCCACCGGAGAGCCAAAGGGGGTAAGGGTTCCCGCGCTTGCCCAGACATAGGAAAGCGCCACGGCAGCGGCCAGGCCGGCCTCCGTCCAAGGTTTGATGAAGGCCCATTTGAGGCCCCCCCCCAGGGCGTTTACCGCTTTTTCGTCAAAATAGGGGCTTATGTTCAAGGCAGCGGTCATTTCAAAGTTTTCCAGGGGGGAAAACCGCAGCGCCGCCGCAAAGGGAAGGGCGTCCCAGGCGCTTCCCGCGGCAACGGCGCTGCCGAAGAGCAGGCTCCCGTCTATTTGGAAGGAGCCCCTGGGTATGGTCTCCGGCAGGGGGCTGAAAAACAGCCCTGAGGCAGGCGCGGACACTGAAAGGGGATAGATATTCAGGGAACTGTCTATGTTCACGATCAGTTCCGCCTGCTGTGCCACCGGCCGCGATCCCTCAGCGCTTAAAGATTCGGCCAATGCCAAGACCCTGTAGGCGCCGTCGGGCAGGGGCTTCCCCTCGCCGTCCCGCCCGTCCCAGGCCACCGACTGGGACCAGGTGGCAAAGGGCGCCAGGTCCCGGGCAAAAACCGTGTCGCCCCGCTGGTTTTCTATCACTATCCGTCCCGTGCCGGGGGCGGACACATTAAAGGCGATCTCCGTCCTTCCCAGGGCGCCGGAATTTGCCGGGTTGAACCGGGGGCGGCGCAGCTCCGCTCCGGTCATGCTGAAGGGCGCGGCCTGCATTTCCACCCTGAGGCTCCGGCTAAGATCCTTCTGTATATAGACGGAATGGACGGTTTCTTCCCAGCCGAAGGCCCGGACCCGGACCGTCCGGTATCCCACAGGCAGGTAGAGGATAGCGCTGTTTTTTACTACCCCGTCCACGGTAATTTCCGGCTTGAGCGGCAGCCGTTCCGCCGGGGGGCTGCCGGCTTTCCTCTGAATATCCAGGGTGAGGATTCCCAGGATCGCCTCCAGGTTCAGGGTCACCTCCAGCCTGCTGCCCTCCCGCACGCTTACCCAGATCCAGCGTTCCCCGTACCCGTCTTTCGTGAGCCTGATGCCGTATTCCCCCGGAGCGATGGTCTCAAACGTAAAGGGGGTAAGCCCCCGTTCAATGCCGTTGATATACACCGTGGCCCGGGAGGGCTCGCTTCGGATTACTATGCCCCGCCCCTCCACCTCCTCCACGATATCCCCCATGACCACAGGGGCCGCGGCAAACAGAAAAACAAAGGCCAATGACGCAAAGCGGAGGTTTCGACACATACCTTAACTATAGGACTATTTCCGGTTTTAGGCCATTGCCCCCCCTATGGGCCCGATTGGGTCTCCGGGGCTGCGCTGAGACGGAGTTAGAGGGTGGTAGCGGAACTCGCTTGCCGCCCGCTCGTTCACTTCGTTCAAATGCGGGCGGCAAACAATTCCACTACCACCCCCTTTCAAACTCTGTGTGAGCACAGCCCCGTGCCGTCTGAAGACGGGCCCATAGGGGGCAGACTGTGTCAAAAGTCATTGCCCTTCATGCATATTGTGTTGTTTGCTTTTTTATATGGCTTTATAACGCTATATATAGCGGTGTCATTTCGATTTTTTGACTTTTGACACAGTCTCGGGGCCTGTGTCGCGAGGCCTTGGTGTTTAAAAGAGCGGGGCCGCCTTTATTTTTTCCTTCTTTAAATGTATAATAATAGTAGTAATATGTAGCAATAAAGGAGGCGCCCTGTGAAACACGATGTGTTTGTCGAGTGGGACGACCGGTATTCGGTGGGGATACCCCTGATAGACGATCAGCATAAAGAGCTTATCAGGCTGACCAATGATTTATACGAAAGCTGCTTGGCAGGAGAAGATGCCGCCCGGGTTAACTTTATGGCTGCTGTGAAGGGCACGGTTGACTATGTGAAGTACCACTTTGGCGTGGAGGAAAAGCTCCTTCAAAACGTCAACTATCCTGAATTGACGGAACATAAGCGGGAACACGAAGCGTTTGTCAGGCATATACTGGACGAGGTCCAGAATTTCCAGGACGGCAAAAAATTTGTTCCCAACGTTTTTGTCCGCTACCTCAGGGACTGGATATTGTCCCATATCGCGGTGGCGGACCGTAAATACGCGGCCTTCATCCTTGCTATGAAAAAACAAGGGGCGGTGGGCGCTTCTGTCGGAATATAATGGAATAGCTTGACATAGGTTGACATTTCTTGTACTATAGCGATAATGACTGACGACGAGATTCTTACTATGGACGAGGTGGCGAAGTACCTGCGGGTTTCCGAGCGGACTGTTTATGATTGGGCGCAGAAGGGGGAAATCCCCTCGGGAAAAATAGGCGCCGTATGGCGGTTTAAAAAGTCGGAGATTGAGAAATGGGTGAACGACCGTCTTGCCGCCCATACGTTTGCCGCTCCCACGGAAGCGCTGGCGGTGGAAACTATCATCTCCGTGGACCGTATTCTCATGCTCAATTATTCCACCAAACGGGACGCGCTTCTGGCTTTGGCGAACAGCCTGGCCGGCGCCCCCCAGGTGAAAAACCGCCAGGAGCTGGTGACGGAGATCCTGAAACGGGAAGAGCTGATGACCACCGCCATGGGCCGGGGCATTGCCATTCCCCATGTCCGCCTTGCCTCGGTGACCGACCTGATAGTGGCCATAGGGATTAGCCAAACCGATATAATCGACTTCCATGCCCTGGACGATGAGCCGGTCCGGCTGGTGTTCATGGTAGCCGCGGCTTACAAGCAGCACGCCTACTATCTGCAAACCATATCGTTTTTCAGCGCCCGGCTTAAAAACCCGGCGCTTCGCAGGGATCTTCTGAATGTCAAAAAGGCTGAGGACGCCTACAGGCTCCTGGCAAAGACCCCTTAGGAACTGGTAAGGAAATACCATGACACTTTGGTCATGGTATTTCCTTACTGAAAGACAACGCCCAGCCAATATGCGGGATCGCTGACGTTTTGCCCTATGAGTCCCAGGGTCGTTTTCGCGGTGGTTTCCGCCACCAGCCACTGTCTGCCTGCCCAGTCGAACCGGGCGCCCGCCCCTGCCAGGTCCGCAAGCCCCATGGCGTGGCCGTAGTGGGCGGAGACCATGATCGCCGCGGGGATATTCGCCTGTTCCAGTATGATGGCCCACAGCATGGCGCGGCTGTCGCAGTCGCCCCGGCCTTCCAGCGCGGCGCTCACGGGGTTGACGAAATCGCTGCCCAGGAAATTCCGCTCGTAGGCAAAGGACTGCGTCCATTCCAGGGTCCGGGCCGCAAAAGCCGCGGCGTCTCCGGTCTGGAACCAGCGGCGTTTCAGGACAGCGGCGATTTCGCCGAGGCGGCTGTAGGAGTCCCGGTGGACGGCCCGGTAGAACCGGATCCAGGCCTGCTGCCAGCGGGGGGAATCGGCCTGGCGCCGGAGGGTCTCGAATTCCCGGTCCACCAGGGCCTGGGCTGCTTCGGGATCCTTTTCGTGGATATAGGCTTCAAAGTCTGTCCCCGCGGGGGATACCCGGATCCGCTTCCCCCGGGGGTAGGCAAACTCCGTTACGGGGCCGGGGTAGAGCCGGTCTTCCTCCCTGGGGGAGAGGGAATCCAGCGCGGAAAGGTGGAGGATCTGGAGATCCTCCCGGCCGGCGGCGCC
Organism: Treponema sp.; assembly: GCA_031257695.1. Next base: position 11,024 of record JAIROB010000058.1, read on the forward strand.
GAATGCCAGGGCGAGGATCATGGGGGTCCCCTCTGCCAGGGTTTCAAGCTCCATACAGAGGCCCCAGCCGGAGGAGGGGGCTCCCGGTCCGTTCCGGGCGGGGGCGGAAAAGTCCAGTTCCAGGATTATCGCTTTCCGGTTCCGGTAGTCGAAAACGCTGGTTTCCCCGCGGTTGTTCAGCCGTCTGTTGACATCGGCGGCCAGGGCTTCCAGGCCGCTGTAGCTGGTCTGCCCCGCGGGATGGTACACCGCGAGCTCGAAATAGGCGCCTTCGGGGGTTCGGAAACTGAACTTGTCCCTGCCGTCTCCGGCCACGTAATCGTAGTCTTCGGGGAGGTCGATACGGAAACCCCAGGAGGGGGAGGCCAGGGGTTCTGCGGGGAGTTTTTGGGGGGCCGCCGTGTTTAGGGCGGCGCATACAACCGCGGCGGCCAGCGCCGGGGCGGGAATTTTTCGTCGGGGCATGATAGTATATTCATCGGCATATATATGAAGAATATCACCGTGCTCTTTGAGAATGACCAGTGTCTTGTGCTGAACAAGCCCGCGGGTCTCGCCGTGCAGGGCGGGGCCGGGGTGGCGGTTTCCCTGGATTCGCTTTTGGCCGCGGAGTATTCCCCCCGGCCCCTGCTGATCCACCGCCTGGACAGGGACACCTCGGGGCTTATCCTGGCGGCGAAGACCAGGGAGGCGGCGGCCCGGTTTTCCGCCATCTTCGCCGGGAAGCTCAGGGCAGCGGCGGGGCGGGGGGTCCGGAAGCTGTACCTGGGGATCTGCGCGGGCCGGCCCGATCCGCCAAGCGGGGTTATCGAAACGGATCTTGAGGTTCGCTCCGCCCTCAGGAGGGCCCGCACCTTCTACCGCTGCGCGGACAGCGGGCCCGGCAGCGGGGACGGGGAGTTCTCCCTCCTGGAACTGGAGCTGGGCACCGGCCGCACCCACCAGATCCGGCGCCACCTGGCTTCCATCGGCCACCCCGTTCTGGGGGACGGCAAATACGGCGATTTTTCCCTCAACAAACGCCTCCGCAAAGAACGGGGCCTCAAACGGCTGCTCCTCCACTCCGCCCGGCTGGTTATCCCGGAGGCGCTCTGCGGTTTCGCCCTGGATGTGAGCGCGGAGCCGCCGGAATACTTTTGGGGGGTAATGGGGAGCGGCCAGGCGGGGGAGGGGGCCCTCTGGGTTTGCTTTCGGACAGCCCCGGAAGCCTATCCGGGGCTATAGGGGGTCCCGATTTGAGGGCAAGATGCGTAATGTATGCCGTATTCGCGGATGGGTTTGTTTTTTTCGCCGCGACTGCGCCGAATTTACGCAAAATTGATCTTTTTTAATCTATTTTCCTGTTTGGCTGCTTGACTAAGATTGATAATTACAGTATTGGTTAGATCAGTTTAATATCTACTAGGAGGATTTTAGATGAAGAAAGTAAGTATTTTGCTTCTGTTAAC
>JAIROB010000066.1 GCA_031257695.1 Treponema sp.
CATAACTGGATATACACGCCATAGGCGGAAGACATTTCACGATAGAAATCAACGTGTATATACTGTGTGAACGCGGTCGCGGTGAAGCTATACCAGTTCGCCTCGTTGCTGCTGGAAAGATCGCCGACGGTCCAGGCATCGGCGGTAAGGGTTGTCGGCGTTATGCCGGGGGGGTATCACACTGGCGTTTAACACCATCTCGTAGGCGCCGGTGAAGGAAGTGTTATACGGCGTTACCCGGACATAGTACTGGCCGCTGGTTTGCGTCACGGAAATAGACGGGTTACTGCCGTTCAAGATTCCCTGGCTGCCTGCAGTAGCGCCGGCGCTGTCATACAGTTGGACATATACGCCATTGTTGGCGCTTAGCGTACCAAAATCAACGTGTATATACTGTGTTGCTGCGATCGCGGTAAAGCTGTGCCAGTTCTCCTGGTTAGCGCCTGTAATATTGCCGTCTGCCCAGACGCCCCCGGTAAGCGGGGTTGCGTTAAAGTCCTCGGCGCTAAACTCCACCGGCTCACGCTCGTTCCCAAATTCGCTGGCGAGTTTGTTGTAGATATGCACAACCTCGTTCCGGCCCGTATTCCAGCCGCTGAAGGTATACGAAGACTGCCCCGCTTTGTCGGAGTCCTCGACCCCGTTAATAAACCAGCGCTGGCCGGTGTAGCCCTCCCCCTGTGCGTTGATGGTCAAGCTTCCTGTTCGGGATATGCTGGCTGTTGCGCCGTTGGAAAAAGCAAGTTTGTCCTGCTCGTTTATCCAGTACAGGGTGACCGTGGCGCCGTTGGTAAGCGCGGTAACCGTTATCTGGAAGGATGCGGTTTTGGTGATACCGCCCCTGGTGTAGCTTGCCGTGACGGTTTTTGTGCCCGCCGCGCTCATATCGGGAGACGAGAGGGTGTAACCGGTAACCGCTGCCTGGCTGCCGTCCTCGTAGCTCGCCGTTACCGCCATGCCCGCCGAGCTGAAGGTCTCGCCCGAAGAACCCAGGAGCAAGCTCCGGGGTATGAACGGCGGCTTCCAATCAGCCGGTTCTTAGGTAAAGAAGCCGCCGGACAAAAGAAGTCCTGGCTGGGGGTCCGGGGTGGAACCCCGGAGAGGGGGTAGGGCGCAACGAAGTGCGCCCGAGGGGGAGACTTCCCCCCCCAAAAAAAAACCGCAAAATTTGGGATTATATTTATCATGGGTTATGGTATACCATAGGGATTTACAGGGCAATTTAGCCGATACTGATAGCGGGGCGTTCCATAAAAAGCGCCATAAGGACGATGGGTGGACATTCCCATGGAAGCGGAGGCCGGTAAACACCGCAGCCGGTTGGTTTACCGTCTGATACGCTTTGGCATACAGCTTCTCGTTTTTCTCGCCCTGGTAGCGGTAAGTACCGTTTTGCTCCGGCCTCTGCAGGGGCTTATGCAGTTCCGGATGACCCAAATTCGGGACGAGCTCTTGTCCCGGGCGGAGCTTTACCTAAATCTGCGAATCGAGTACAGCTCCATGGCCCCTTCCATTTTTGGCGCCCTGGATATACGGGATATAAGGATGTACGCCTCCGACGCCGAGCCGGCGGTCTCCATTGAGCGTTTCCGCATTGCCTACCGGTTCTGGGATCTGGCGCGGGGAAGGATCTCCAAATCCATCCGTTCTGTCCGCATCGACCGCCCGGAGATCAGTCTGGACTTGAAGGGGGACGCTGTCCTGGGGGGCCGTTTTTCCGCGGGATCTTCCGGCATGGATTTCCGCAGCGATGCCCTGCGAAGCCTCGCCGCCCTGATCCCCGAGGATCTGCTCATCAGGGTGAGGGGGGGGGAATTCCGGTTTCTCACCGCCGGAGGGACGGTCCGGGTGGAGGGGCTGAATTTTGAAACCCGGGCGGAAGGGGAGGTCTTCCTTTTTTCCGGAAAATGGTCTGCCCTTGCCGAAATAGCCGGGTTTTTTAACCAGTCCATGGGGGCGGCCATGTCCGGCCAGGTTGAAGGGGAACTGTCCCGGGATCTAAACGCCGGCGGAATGCAGCTCCAAATTCCCGTTTTGTCCGGGGATTTCTTTGTTTTCAGGACCATGACCGTCAATATTTCCCTTGCGGGGCAGGAGCTTGAGATCCGCAAGATCAACGACCGTCTGCCGGTGGACTTTTCCCTGCGCTACGGTTTTGAAACGCGGCGCATAAACGGCTCTTTCCGGGCGGAGGATTTTTCCCTGGGGGATTTGGTTTCCTTTACGGGCTCCTGGCGGAAGTACAACCCCTATCTGGGCATACGGTCCACGGGCTACGCGGCCATAGGGCACGACAGCCGGGGGGATGTCTTCTACGAGGTTGATCTTTCGGGGGCCCTGCGAAACGGCGGCGCGGCGGGAAGGTTTGCCTACGCGGTGGCCGGCAAAGGGGACCGCCGTTCCTTCGAATTTACCCGGTGCGAAGCGCAGCTTCCCAGGGGGGAATTGAGTTATTCCGGCGGCATGAGGCTGGACCCGTTTATGCCCAACGGGGTTTTTCATGCCAGGGATTTTTCCCTGGGCGGGGACGGGGGGCTTAACGGGGACTTTACCATAAGCTCCAGGGGACGGACTATCGAGTTTTTCGGGGAAAGCGTTTCCCTGGGCCCGGTGGAGCTTGCCGCCCTGGACGGAGCGCTGGTCCGGGAAAACAGGGGCCTGTCCTTCTTCTTCTCCGCGCTGCGGTTCCGAAACATCGAATCCTATGAGGATGTGCAGTTGGGGTCCCTGTCCCTGGAAGGGGCCTTTAATCAAGAATCCCGGCGCCTGCAGGGCAGCCTTGCCCTGGATTCCTTCTCCGTTTCCGATATTACCGAGGGTATCCAATCCCTGTTCCCCCGGGATCTGGTCCCGAATGCGCTCCGGTACGTCGCGGATAGGGTATTAATCACCACCGAGGTTTTTGTCAGCACCGACTTTGAGCATATCCTCTACAACGCGCCGCGGTTAGTGGTGGTTTATTCGGGGAACCGCGATGTTTATACCCTGGTTTCGGTCTCCGGAACCGACAGGCGTTTCGAGCTAAGCCAGGGCAGGGTTGTCTGGACGGAGGGCAACGCCGAAGCCGCGGGGCACGCAGATTTTTCCAACCCCAACGACATTACCTTTTCTTTCCAGACTTCGTACCAGGATATGTTTTATTTTTTGGACGGGGAGTATCTTGACCGGCGTTCCCTGAGCGTCCGCGGCTCCTACGGTTTCCGGATATACCTTTCCGCCACGGAACAGGGCGGTTATTCCGGGTACGCGGAGGCGGCGTCCTTTCCCCTCCCCTGGGACGGCCAGGCAATGCGTTTGAGTTTTCTCGTGTCCCTGCGCTACGACGATCCCAGGTACTGGTCCGTTACGGTGGATCACTTGGATGTCCAGAATATGATTACCCCGGTTTCGACCTATACCTCCCTGGGCATTTCCGGGGAGATCAACGAAGGGGGGATGTTGTTCCAGCGCATGGTGTTTGACGACGGGCAGGGCCCCCTGAGCGGCAGGGCTATCGCTTCCTGGGGGGAGGGTTTTTCCCAGCCCTCGGGGGAGCTGGTTATCCGAAACCAGCAGGGCGCGGAAATCGCCCACATAAGGGCTTCCTATAACGGGGAAGCCGCGGACATCAATTTTTCCGGGACGGCGATACAGTTGGGCCGTTTCCTGCGGAATTCCTATAATACGGTGTTCACGGGGAACGGGGACATTCACTGGCGATCCTGGGATTCCTATTCCGCTATCCTTAATCTGGGCGATCTGAGCGCCAGGGTTGGGGATAACGATGTTGCCGCCTCGGGGTCGGTGATGATCGACCAGGACAAGATTTCCCTGCAAAACTTCCGGGCAGGGTATAACGCCCTGGAACTGTCCCTGGATCAGCTCCATGTGGACCGGCTGAATTCCTATGCCCGCGCCGCCGCCCAGATTCGAGGAAGCTTCATGGGCCGCTCCCTGGATTTGGCCTTTAACACGGACCTGGATTTTTCCCGTATCGATTCCTGGTTTAGCCTGCCCCAGGCGGTGAACACCTTTAGCGGCGCGCTGTTTGTGCAAAATGTGCGCTGGGAAACTATTCGGTCCCGGGAGCCTGTGAGCTTTGTCTTTTCCCGCAACCATGCCCAAATGTACCTTTCGGGAGGGCCGGGGGATATGCTCAAGATGCAGATTGCCGGCGACGGGGCTTTTTACGCGAGTTTCGCAAACCCCGCTCCTTTCCGGGGTTCCGTGGTGGGGGTCGTCACCGGCAAAACCATCGATGTCCGGACCACCGATCTCTACGTGGACCTGGGCTCCCTGTGGCGGTTTATCCCCAGGAAAGAAATTATCAATGTTCCCGGAGGCATTGCGGATGTTTCGGTGGAGATCCGGGGCAGCCTGGGGGATCCGGAATTTTTCGGAACCGCCCGGGTCCACGGCCTGCGTCTGGACGTGCCCCGGTTCCTGCGGGCGGAGATTGAGCCCGTGCCCGCAACCATAACCCTGGAGGGGAATGAAATGACCTTTGGCCCCATCCCCGCCAGGGTAGGGGGAGGCGCGGGCACGGCTTCCGGATGGTTCCGCTTTGACCGGTGGGCGCCCAATGTCTTTACCATCGATATTCAGGCGCCGGAGGAAACCCCCATCCCCTTCGGCGTGGACATTGCGGGAATACAGGCGGACGGCGACGCCTCGGGCCGCCTTGTTCTGAGCATGGAAGACCTGATTTTGCGGGTTGACGGGGATTTGACGGGAAACAATACGGAAATAAACCTGGACACCCGGCAATTTTCCTGGCAGGCCCCGGAAGCGGAGGAACCCCCGGAGCTTGCCGCCGTGCCTGTGATGGCGGATCTCCGTCTTGCCACCGGCCCCAAGGTGGAATTTGTGTATCCCTCCCGGGATTTCCCGGTGGTCCGGGCAAACGCCGACGCGGGCGCGATGATCAGGATCACCAGCGACACCCTTTCGGGGAGGTTCACCGTGGAGGGGGATGTTGCCATCCGCAGCGGGGAGATATTCTACTTTCAGCGGAGTTTCTATATCCGGGACGGGATATTGTCCTTCAATGAAACCAAGGAGCAGTTCGATCCCCTTATCTCCGCCAGGGCGGAAGCGCGGGACCGGAACGATGACGGGGAGGTGACCATTTCCATGATTGTGGACAGTTCCCCCCTCCGTTCCTTTACCCCCCGGCTTGAGTCCAACCCTCCCCTTTCCCAGTTTGAAATTTTGTCGCTTCTGGGGCAAAATTTTGCCGGGACACCCTCGGAGGACCCCAATGAATCGATTCGGAACATGGTTTATGCCGGCGGGGATTTTCTTACCCAGTTTTACATAGTCCGGCGCTTTGAGCGGCTGGTCCGGGATCTTATCCATGTGGATATGTTTTCGATCCGCACCCAGGTGCTGCAAAATTTGTTGATTCTGAACACGGGCCTGGGGGAACCGGTTGACAGAATTGCCGGTCCCGGTAACTATTTTGATAATACGACTGTTTTTCTGGGTAAGTATTTTGGGCCTGACGTTTTTGGCCGGACCATGCTATCATTCCGGTATGATGAAAATCGGACTACCTTTGGCGATATTTCCCAGGGCGGGCTGGCCCTTGGGGGAGGGGTGTCTCTGGAGGCGGACATTGGGGTTGAATTGCGCGGCCCCCTGTTCGACATCCAGGTTAATTTTGCCCCCCGGAGCCTGGAGAATATGTTTGTGAATGATCTTTCTTTTACCCTTTTGTGGCAGCGATCGATCAGAAATTTGAACGATTTATGGAAGGAGCCTTGATGCGCGTTGGTGTTGCGGTGCTGTTGATTGTATTGTGCGGCGGATTCGGCCTCTTCGCCCAGGAGGGCGCGGGCGCTCCGGCGGAGGGGGACTCCGCCGGAACCTGGTATCAGGGGAAGCCCATACGGGATATTGTGTTCGAGGGCCTGCGCTCCATAACGGCTTCCGAAATGGACGGGATAATGGAGCCCTTTATCGGCGCGGCGTTTAACGACGAGATTTTCTGGGAGATCCACGGACGGCTCTACGCGTTGGAGTACTTTGATTCAATCGTCCCCAGCGCGGTTCCCGCGGACGCCGCGGGGAGCGCGGTGATAATCCGTTTCAGGGTGACGGAGCGTCCCACGGTTTCCCGCATCATCTTTTCCGGCAACAAGGCGGTGCCCCGGGGCCAGCTGCTGGATACGGTTTCCATTAAAGTGAACGACATTGTAAACCAGGCCAAGCTGCGGATGGACGAAGCAGCGGTGTCCGCCAAGTACCTGGAGAAGGGTTTCCCGGACGTGCGGGTCAGTTCCGTTACCCAGACCAACAAAAACGGAACCGTCCAGATTACCTTCTACATCATCGAAGGCGAAAAGGTCGTCATTGACGAAATTATTTTCGAGGGAAACAGCGTCTTTTCCGCCCGGACCCTCCGGGGGCAGATCAGCCTCAAGCCCAAGGGGGGGCTTTTCACCGACGGCGCGTTCCAGGAGGCAAAACTCACCGCGGACATTGCATCCATAGCCCAGTATTACCGGGACCGCGGCTATATTGACGCGGAAGTTACCGACGTGTTCCGGGAAACCAGGCGGGACGAAAAGGGCAACAACAACCTCGCCATCACCTTCCGTATCTATGAGGGGAGGATCTACACCTTCGGGGGGGTTACCTTTGAGGGGAACGAAATTTTCTCCGAGGAACAGCTCGGCGCGCTGGTCTATTCAAAGACCGGGGAAACCGTGAATGACCGGCGGGTGGAAGCGGATATACAGCGGATTATGGGCCTCTACGCGGAGAACGGATATATCTTCAACTCCATCATTCCCAATGAAAGCCGGGATACGGTCGCGGGGGTTCTATCCTATCGAATTTCCATTGTGGAGCGGGGAAGGGCGCATATAGAGCGCATACTTGTCCGGGGGAACGAAAAAACCAAGGAGAAGGTGCTGCTCCGGGAAATTCCCCTGGAGCCGGGGGACGTTTTTTCCCGGACCAAACTAATGGATGCCCACCGCAACCTGATGAATCTACAGTACTTTTCCAGCGTTATCCCCGACATGACTCCGGGAAGCAGCGACAACCTGATGGACCTGGTATTTACCGTTGAGGAGCAGCCCACCACGGATATCCAATTTGGGCTGACCTTTTCGGGCTCCTCCAATCCCGACGCGTTCCCCATTTCGCTTCTGATAAAATGGAACGACCGCAACTTTTTCGGCTACGGCAATATCGTCGGGGTGGATCTCAGCGCGTCGCCGGACACCCAGAGCGGCTCCCTGACCTACACCCACCGGGGGATCTTCGGGCTGCCCCTGTCCGGGGGCTTCGACCTAACGGTGCGCCACGCGAAGCTCCAGGCGGCCATGGACAATACGGCGCCCTTCTTCAACGGCGACGAGAAAAGAGCCTACCCGGACGGATTCGACTCCTATGACGAGTATTACAGCGCCAGCAAGTACCCGCCGGATTGGGCCCTTATGGATTACGACCAGTGGGGCATTTCCCTGGGCTTTTCCACGGGTTACCGGTTTTTGACCTCCCTGGGGAATCTGGGCCTGGGCGGGGGCCTCCGCACGGGGTTTGTGAAAAATATTTATGACGCTTCTATTTTCCGCCCCTTCGATCCGGTGCTGCGGGACGGCAACAACGAATGGATCAACGCCAATTCCATCTGGGCAAGCATTTCCCTGGATCAACGGGACGTGTACTACGACCCCTCAAAGGGCTACTACGGGATACAGCGTTTCGGCTACTACGGTATCTTTGATTACGAACGGGAACGTTACCTGAAGTCCGACACCAAGGCGGAATTTTTCCTCACCCTGCTTAATCTGCCCATTACGGACAACTACAGCTTTAAGACGGTGTTCGGCGTGCACTCCGGCCTGTCCTTTATTTTGCCCCAGATTGGGTTTGACGCTCCCGAAATTGAAGACGCCAATAAGCTGGTCATCGACGGTATGTTTAACGCCCGGGGCTGGACGGATCAGCGGCTCAACCGGGGGCTGGCGCTGTGGGAAAACTGGGCGGAGATCCGTATGCCCATTGTGCCGGGGATCCTGTCCCTGGACTGGTTCTTTGACGCCGCGGTGGTTAAGGAAACGCCGGAGAGCTTTTTTAACGATCTTTCGATTGAGGATATGCGTTTCAGCCTTGGGGGCGGCCTAAGGTTTGCGATCCCCCAGTTCCCCTTCCGGTTCATCTTTGCCAGGCGTTTCCACGTTGTGGACGGCGCGGTTAAGTGGGTAGACGGCAATATGGGAAAATTGGATTTTGTGATATCCTTTGCCCTGTCAACGTATTAGGCGAGGTTTTGATGACGAAGAAACACCTGTTCTTGGTATGTTTATGCACAGGCGCCCTGGCTGCTTCCCTGGGGGCGCAGCAGCTTACCCGGTTTGCGGTGGTGGATCTCTCCCGGGTGTATACCCAGTTTTTCCGGGAGTCCCGGGCGGTCCGGGAATGGGAAGAGCGGAGTTCCAGGGTGCAAAATGAAGTGGACCGGATGACCGCGGAGATCAACACCCTCCACAGTACCCTGGTGGATGCCGAGGCCCGCGGCGACGAGGAACGGGCGCTGCGGATTCAGAATGATATATACCGGAAGCAGGATTTCCTCCAGGAGTATTACCAGGTGAAAAAAGCCGAACTGGAGGATCAGATGAAAAAACTTTCCCAATCCGGAAGTTTTTTGGAACAGGTTCGGGACGAAATCCGCTTTATCGCCGAAAGCGAAGGCTATAGCATGGTGCTTAACCAGAGGGAAAACACGGGCATCATCTGGTTTAGCCCCACCGTGGATATCACCGAAAAGCTTATCGCCAATTTGCGGAACAAATCGGGACGGTAGGAGCGGCCGCCTGTTGGAAGAACAAGTAAAAATTAAGGGGATGAATCCTATGGAATCGAGCCCTATGTTGGACCAGTACCGGCGCATCAAACGTGATCATCCAGGGGATGTTCTTTTTTTTCGCCTGGGCGATTTCTATGAAATGTTTTCAGATGATGCAGTGGAAGTGTCCGCGCTTTTGAACCTCACCCTTACCAGCCGTAACGGGCTCCCCATGTGCGGGGTCCCCTACCACGCGGCCCGGTCGTATATTGCCCGCTTGCTCAGGCTGGGCAAGAAGGTGGCTATCTGCGAGCAGCTTTCGGAGCCCAATAAGAACCGGGGCATTATCCAGCGCAAGGTGGTGGAGGTTATTACCCCGGGCACCACGGTGGACGAGGATTTTCTGGACAAGGGCAGCTCCAACTATCTGGCCGCTCTCTCCGGAACCGCGGATCTGGTGTCCTTTGCCTACATCGATCTGTCCACCGGGGAATTTTACGCCACCTCTTTCCCCTGCGGCGAAGCCGCGGAGCGGGTCCGGGGGGAACTGGAACGGCTGCAGATCCGGGAACTGGTGGCCCAGGAATCCCTTCTGGAGGAGTTTGGGGAGCTTGCCGCGGCTGTTTCGGGCCGCTCCGGCCTGGTGGTGAACCGCTGGGCGGATTGGCTCTTCGACATGGCCCGCAGCCGGGAGCGCCTGGAGCGGCAGTTTGGAGCCCACAGCCTCAAAGGTTTCGGCCTGGACGACGCCTCCGCGGAGATCCTCTCCGCCGGGGCCGTGCTGGATTATCTGGACGACACCGCCCGGAGCCTTATCCCCCATGTGCGCTCCGTCAACCTCTACGGGGACACGGAGTTTGTGGGCATAGACGAGTCCTCCCAGCGGAACCTTGAACTGGTCCGAAACCTCCGCGACGGGGAGACCAAGTTCTCCCTCCTGGAGGTGATGGACGAAACCAAGACCGCCATGGGCCGCCGCCTCTTAAAGCGGCGCATCCTCCATCCCCTCCAGGATATAGACCGGATCAACCGCCGCCTCGACATGGTGGAAGGGTTCTACCGGGATCAAAGCCGGCTTACGACTATCCGGGATCTGCTGGGGAGGACCCCGGACCTGGAGCGGCTCTGTTCCAGGCTCGCCATGGATCGTTCCCACGGCAAGGATATGCTGGCAATCAAAAACGCCCTCAACACCTGCGAGGCGATTCAGGCCGCGTCCGCGGATCTGGGCTGCGTGTTCGAGGCCGAAACCGCGCTTTCTTTGGGCGCCGATGCCATAACCCGCCTTATGGATCTTCGGGATCTGCTGGAAAGGGGCCTCCACGAGGATCCCCCCATTGTGCTTACCGAGGGGAACCTTATCCGCGACGGCTATAACGAGGAACTGGACGGGCTCCGGGAACTCGCCGCCAACGGCCGCTCCCTCCTGGAGGCCTATCTGGAGGAGGAACGGGAAGCCACGGGCATCGCCAGCCTGAAAATCCGGTACAACAGGCTTATCGGCTACTTCTTTGAGGTCACCAAGGCCCACCTGTCCAAGGCGCCCGCCCACTTTATCCGCCGCCAGGGCATGGTCCAGGGCGAGCGTTTTACCACCGACCGGCTGGCCGCTCTGGAATCGGATATTAACGGCGCTTCGGACCGGGTGGTGGAGCTGGAAAAAAAGCTCTTCCTCGAAATCCGGGATGAGGCCAAGGCCCTGATCCCCGATCTGGCCGCGGCCGCGGTCCAAATCGCCGAGTTGGACGTTGCCCAGTCCCTGGCGCGGGCCGCGACAGCCCGGGGCTGGATACGCCCCGGGGTGGACAACGAGAACCGGCTGGAGATCCGCGAAGGCCGCCACCCCGTGGTGGAGGCGCATCTGCCCGGGGGGGAGTTCATCCCCAACGACGTGATTCTGGAGGAGGAGGGGGTGTACTTTGTCCTCATCACGGGCCCCAACATGGCCGGCAAGTCCACCTACCTTCGCCAGGCCGCTCTGATAGTCATCATGGCCCAGGCGGGCAGCTTCGTCCCCGCGGCCTCCGCTAAAATCGGCGTCACCGACCGGATCTACTGCCGGGTGGGCGCCACGGACAACCTTGCCCGGGGCGAGTCCACCTTCCTGGTGGAGATGAACGAGACCGCCAACATCCTTAACACCGCCACCAGGCGGAGCCTGGTTATCATGGACGAGGTGGGCCGGGGAACGGGCGCCAACGACGGCCTCTCCATCGCCTGGGCGGTGAGCGAGGAACTGTTGAACCGCATCCGGTGCCGGACCTTTTTCGCCACCCACTACCACGAGCTTTCCATGCTTTCCCATCCCGGCATGGCAAACCGTTCCATGGAAGTTTTGGAACATGGCGGAGAAATAGTGTTTCTACGCAG
>JAIROB010000085.1 GCA_031257695.1 Treponema sp.
GCGGGAAAGGGAAGCGGATCATGGGGGGGGAAGCCTCCCCCCTGGCTCCAGCCGCTCCGCGGCTTCCGCCACCCCCCTCAGCGGGGCTCCGCCCCGCAACGCCCCGCCTGTTCCCCCGGACCCGGAAGCGCCGCCCCTTCAGGACCTCCTCGTCAAAGCCGGGCAGGGGCGCCGGGAAGCGGAAAAGCAGAAACAGGCCCATATACGCCGGCTCCGGCGGCAGGAGGCGGAGATCCTCGCTGCCCTGGAAGCGCTGGAGGCGGAGAAGGCCGCCCTGGAAACCGAGCTGGTCCGGCCCGCGGTCTACAGCAGCGGCGAAAAGGCCCGGGCGGTCAAGGCCCGGCTGGACAGGGTAAGCGCGGAGGCCGAGGGGAAAAGCCGGGAATGGGAAGCCAAGGCGCGGGAACTGGAGAAGGCGCAAGCCGGGGCTCTTCCGTAGCGGCAATCCTGTCCGCTCGTTCGCTGCGCCCCCCCATAGGCCGGCCTAAACTTGACCCGCAGTTTAGGCCCCTGCGCTTGGCTCAGGACGGATCTTCCCTTTGGAAAAGCTTGCCGGCGGCAGGGTATTGGTGGAAACAAAGCCCCGCGCAAAAGCCCCCAGACTGTGTCAAAAGGCCGATTTTTTGTATTTTCATGCATAAAAATACAAAAATGAAGTAAAAAGGTGGCTATATGGTATTTTTATCCATGATGTATCGATAAAAATACATTTTGTGAAATATTGATACAGACTGCCCCCTATGGGCCCGCTTTCCCGCGGCACGGGGCAGCGCACACACAAAAGTTGAAAGAGGGGGGGTAGGGGAATCGCTTGCCGCCCGCATTTGAGCATAGCGAACGAGCGGACGGCAAGCGAGTTCCACTACCAGGACCCCCTAACACAGTTTCGGCGCTGCCCCGGAGACCCATCCGGGCCCATAGGGGGAGCGCTGGTAATTGCCGGCAGTTTTAAGTATAATTAAAAGCATCCTAGGAGGAATGTTATGAAAAAAACGTATTTAGCGGCGTTTGTTTTAGCCGCGGCGGTTTTGGCGGGCGCCTGCAAATCGGCTCCGGTGGCTGAACAGGAGAATGTCAACCTGTCTTTTGAAACGGTGTACAACAAATACGAAAGCAGGCTCATTCTGGACGGCGCAACCGACTATGTGGTTGTGTCCGGCGATACCCTGACCAGGATTTCCCGGACAAACTACGGCGCCGACCACGGCTATTACTTCCCGCTGATCATGCTTGCGTCCAATGACGTGGTGCAGGACCCCGATTTAATCGAGCCCGGAATGCACCTGGCGATACCGGATCTGCAGCGGAACCTGGACGACAGCGGCGCGCGGCAGGCGATGAAGGACTTCTTTATCGAGATAGCCGAATTGTACGAGCAGAAATCTACCAGCGAAGAACGGACCGTGCTGAGGAACCTGGCGGTGCAGACCAGGCAGGGGCTTTTGGACCTCGTGGCGCAACTATAAAGTAATTTTACAACCCTACAGGTAAAGGCGGAGTTTATGAACAACCGGCATTATTTTTTTACTTCGGAATCGGTTGGCGAAGGCCATCCCGATAAGCTCTGCGATCAGATCTCCGATGCTATTCTTGACGCCTGCATCGGGGACGATCCCCAAAGCCGGGTCGCCTGCGAGACCTTCGCTTCCACTTCCCTGGTTTTGGTTGGCGGCGAGATAACCACCAAGACCTTTGTGGATTTCCAGGATGTGGTCCGGGAGGTAGCCAGGGAAGTGGGCTACACTGACCCCGCCTACGGGCTGGATTATCAGTCCATGGCGGTCCTGGACATGATCCACAGCCAGTCCCCGGACATCAGCCAGGGGGTTTCCGGCGAGGGGCTTGCGGAGTACAAGGGCCAACAGGGCGCCGGGGACCAGGGGATGATGTTCGGCTTTGCCTGTGACGAAACCGAAGAACTCATGCCCCTGCCCATCACCCTTGCCCATAGCATTTTGCTGCGCGCCAGGGATCTGCGGAAAAACAGGACCCTCAAATGGCTGCGGCCGGACGCGAAAAGCCAGGTTACGGTGGAATACGAGGGGCATAAACCGATACGCATAGACGCGGTGGTGGTCTCCCACCAGCATGACGACGGAATTTCCTACGACCATATTAAGGACGCGGTGATCGGCGAGATTGTGGCGCCGATCCTGGAGCCCACGGGTTTGTTGGACGGGAACACAAAGTACTACATCAACCACACCGGGCGCTTTGTCATGGGCGGCCCCTTCGGCGACACGGGCCTGACCGGCCGGAAGATCATCGTGGACACCTACGGCGGCATGGGCCGTCACGGGGGCGGCGCCTTCTCCGGCAAGGACCCCACCAAGGTTGACCGTTCCGGCGCGTACATGGCCCGCTATGTCGCCAAAAACATCGTGGCCGCCCGCCTTGCCTCCCGCTGCGAAGTGGAACTGGCCTACGCCATCGGCGTGCCCTTCCCCGTTTCGGTGATGGTGGACACTTTCGGCACGGCGGCAGTCCCGGAAGAGCGGATCGCGGAGGCGGCGCGGGCCGTCTTCGACCTCACCCCCGCGGGCATCATCAGGACCCTGGACCTTCTCCGCCCCATCTACCGGAAAACCGCCAGCTACGGCCACTTTGGCAGGTCGGAATTCCCCTGGGAAAAGACCGATAAAACCGGGGACCTCAAGAAAGCGGTTCGATAGCAGGTAGTCACGGGAAAGAAAAGCTGAGGGGACCGTCTCCCGGAGGAATTAAAGGAGACAGACCCGTCAGCCCGGAGTATTTTTTACCTTAGAAAGACCATTTGAAATCGACGTAGAACACGTTGTCAAAACTGGAAGATCGTAGGGCGTCCTCAGCGTCGGCGAAGGATCCGTCAGGGCCCATCGCGTATGCGATAAGGTCCCCTATCTCGATAACGCCTTTGCCGACAGTGAACTTGACCGAGGGCCGGACGGCAATAACGGAAACGTCATCAACATCTTTTGTGTTGTCGCTGTAGGCATATACCTTGCGGCCGTACTTCGCGCCCAGGGCGGCGGCAGGGGAGCTCGCGCTCGCGGGGGTGGTGAGGATCGTGCCGGCCAGCAAATAGTTCAGGTCCAGCCGGGGGACAATGGAACCCAGGGCATAGCTGACCCAGGGGTTGAGGTGCAGGCCAAAGTCTTTATCCACATCCTTTTCAACCCTGATGAACTGGACGGCATTCAATCCAAAGGCAAGGCTGCCCAGCTTGTACCC
>JAIROB010000102.1 GCA_031257695.1 Treponema sp.
ATCCTGGTCCGGTCCGCAAAGGATTTGAACCCCAATATGTCTAAGGTTTTAAGAAACACACAAACTCCGCATTTTTTGATCCCCATTATAGCGCGATCAGGGGACAGTGAAAAGCTCCCTGTTCTCCCGCGTTTTTTAACGGCAATTCCCATTCGAGCGCAGGTCTTTTCGGTTTTGGGATTTTGAATTCGGAATTGCTGCATAAATTGTGCCGCGCCTTGACGGGGAGCCTCAAAAAATATACCTTTAAAGCCAAGGATAGAAACAGGATGAACAAACTGTAAAACCAAAGGGACAGACCCCGTGTGCGCGGCGATCCCTTTGCGACACCCTTCCCGGTCAAAATTATTCCAGGCCGGGGATGCCGCGTCAACGCTGTTGCGGAGGTTCCATGGCCCGTCTTTTTTTATCCTTCAATTCCGTTGAATTTTCCTATCCATCCTCGGTGTATCCGGTACTGCGGAACGTCAGTTTCGAGCTTTCCCCCGGCTGGACCGGCGTTACCGGCGAAAACGGCGCGGGCAAAACCACGCTGCTCCTCCTGGCAGCGGGGCTCTGCCCGCCCTCTGCGGGGAGGATCCGCGGGCCCGGGGACAGCATCTACTGCCCCCAGCGCACCGACGCCGTCCCTGAATCCTGGGAAGACCTCCTCTTTGCCGGCGATAATGCCGCGGGCCGCCTCCTGTCCAGCCTCGGGATAGAAGAGGACTGGCCCTACCGCTGGGAGACCCTGAGCCACGGCGAGCGGAAACGGTTCCAGTTGGCCGTGGCGCTCCGGCGGAACCCCGCGTTTCTGGCGGTGGACGAACCCACCAATCACCTGGACGGGGAAGCCTCGGCGCTGGTCCGGGAGGCGCTGGAAACATACCGGGGGATAGGCCTTCTGGTGAGCCACGACCGGGCCCTGCTGGACGGCCTCTGCGGGAACTGCCTTTTCCTCCGGGACGGAACCGTGACCCTGCGGCCCGGCGGGGTCTCCCGGGGGCTCGCCGAGGAGGAGCGGGAACGGACGGAACAGCGGGGCGAACGAAAAAGACTGCTGGAGGAGGAGGAACGGCTCATGGCCGAGGCCGACCGCCGGCGGCGGGTGGCGGAAGGATCCCGGAACCGGCTCTCGAAACGGCTGCTGGACCCCGGGGACAGGGACGGCCGGGGAAAGATCAACCTGGCCCGTCTTTCCGGCAAGGACAAGGCCGCGGCCGATTCCTACAAACGGATGAAAAACCGGGCGGAGAAGGCAGGGAAAGCCCGGGAAGGGGCGGCGAAACCCCGGGAACGGAAACAGGGCCTTACCCTGGCGGGCGCTCAGTCCAGGGCGGACCGGCTCCTTTTCCTGGAACCGGGGAATATCCCCTTGGGGGAAGGCCGGCTCCTCTTGTTCCCGGAACTGGTCGTCACGCCGGAGGACCGGATCGCGCTGACCGGCCCCAACGGTTCGGGAAAGTCAACCCTGATCCGGCACGTCCTTTCCCGCGTGTCCGCGCCCCTGCTGTACCTGCCCCAGGAACTCGGCCCGGAGGAAAGCCGGGCCGTTTTGGACGCGGTGTTTCGGGAGGAGGAAAAATTCCAGGGGGAGATATTCGCCCGGTTTTCCCTGCTTGGCTCCGATCCCCGCCTGCTGTTCCGATCCGCCCTGCCCAGCCCCGGGGAGACCCGGAAACTGATGATTGCCCGGGGTATTTTTTACAACCCCGCGCTCATCGTCATGGACGAACCCACCAACCACCTGGACCTGGTTTCCATCGGCCTTTTGGCGTCGGCCCTGGCCGAATTCAAAGGCGCCCTGCTCCTGGCAAGCCACGACGGGCCGTTTTTATCCCCGCTTGTCCGGCGGAACTGGACCCTCCGCAGACAGGGGCAGGATTCGGCGCTCCAGGTTACGGATTGACCCTCCGGCAGGGCCCTGCGTCGGGAATTCGGAATTGCTGAATTGCTTGACCATCCCTCGCCGGAACGGTATATTTTAATTGCGGTTAGCTTGAGCTAACTGAAATCTATAAAACAAGCGAGGATGCAGTTATGTCTATGATTCAAAAAGAAGTGGGGGATTTTTCGGTGCAGGCGTTCCACGACAACGCGTTTAAAACCCTCACCAAGGCCGATATTCTTGGGAAATGGAGCGTCTTTTTCTTTTATCCGGCGGACTTTACCTTTGTGTGCCCCACCGAGTTGGAGGATCTGGCAAACAAGTACGATGAGTTTAAGGCCATAGGCTGCGAAATATACTCGGTTTCCTGCGACACCCACTTTGTCCACAAGGCCTGGCGCGACGCTTCCAAGACCATTCAGAGGATCCGGTACCCCATGCTGGCGGACCCTACCGGCGCCCTGGCCCGGGATTTTGACGTTTTGATTGAAAGCACGGGCATGGCCGAACGGGGGGACTTTATTGTCAACCCCCAAGGCAAAATCGTGGCTTATGAAGTTACCGCGGGCAATGTGGGCCGCAACGCCGACGAGATTTTCCGCCGGGTGCAGGCGTCCCAGTTTGTGGCGGAACACGGCGACGAAGTCTGCCCCGCCAAGTGGAAACCCGGCGCCGAAACCTTGAAGCCCAGCCTCGACCTGGTGGGCCTCATATAACCGCCCCGGGGGCCGCGGGGAAAACAGGACGATTTTATGGAACAGGAAAACGAATACCTTTACGACGTGGTTGTGATAGGCGGCGGCCCCGCGGGCTTAACCGCCGCTCTGTACCTTGCCCGGGCCCGCTACCGGGTGCTGGTGGTGGAGAAGGACCGCTTTGGCGGGCAGATCACCATCACCGCCGAAGTGGTCAATTACCCCGGGGTGGAACGGATAAGCGGCTTGGCTCTCACCGAATCCATGCGCCGGCAGGCCCAGAGCTTCGGCGCGGAATTTCTTCTGGCCGAGGCGGAAAGCCTGGATCTGGAGGGCATGGTTAAAACCGTCAAAACCTCCCGGGGGACCTTTCGCTGTTTCGGGGTGCTCCTTGCCACCGGCGCCCATCCCCGGATGATAGGCTTTAAGGGGGAGGGGGAGTTTAAGGGCCGGGGGGTAGCCTACTGCGCCACCTGTGACGGCGAATTTTTCTCCGGCCATGACATTATCGTGGTGGGCGGCGGTTTTGCAGCGGCGGAAGAGGCCGTGTTTTTGACCCGCTATGCCCGCAGCGTTACTGTTCTGGTCCGGGGGCAGGATTTTTCCTGCGCCAAGGCCACGGCGGACGCTGCCCGTTCCCACGAAAAAATCACGGTCCTCACCAACACGGAGCTGGAGGAAGTAGAGGGCGACACCGCGCTGCGTTACGCCCGCTGGCGGAACAACAAGACCGGAGAAATCACCGAGTACCGGCCGCCCAAGGGGGAATCCTTCGGGGTGTTTGTGTTTGCCGGCTACAGACCGGCGGTGGATCTGGTCCGGAACCTGGGCGTTCTGGATGAGCAGAGTTATGTGATCGTCGACGGGGATCAGAAAACCGGCGTGGAAGGGCTGTACGCCGCCGGGGATGTGTGCGTGAAAAACCTGCGTCAGGTGGTTACCGCGGTGGGGGACGGGGCAAAAGCCGCTACGAGCCTGGAAAAATACGCCCGGACCATGCAGGAAGCCACTGGCCTTCGCCCGATCCCGCCGGTAACCCGGTTGCCCCGGGGAACGGACGGCGGCAGGAATGTGAAGGCGGAGGAGGAAGAGGAGGCGGAAACAGCGGACTTCTTTACGCCGGAAATCAAGGCCCAGCTTGTGGGGGTGTTTGAAAAAATAGAGCGCCCCCTGGTATTGCAACTGACCCTGGACGAGCGTCCCGTTTCTGAGGAACTGCGGCGTTTTATGGAGGAGCTGGCCGGGATGACGGACAAGCTCAGCCTGCGTATTCGTCCCGCCGAATTGACGGACAGGGAAACCCCCTTCGTGGGGATCTACCTGGAGGACGGAACCTACCGGGGCATGGCGTTTCACGGCGTGCCCGGGGGTCATGAATTTAACTCCTTTGTCGTCGGCCTGTACAATGCCGCGGGTCCCGGCCAGTCCCTGGACGGGGAACTCGCGCAGTTGATCCGGGCTATAGAAACCCCGGTGGCCATGAAGCTCCTGGTGTCCCTCACCTGCACCATGTGTCCCGATCTTGTTATAGCTGCCCAGCGCATGGCCGCGGAAAACCCCCGTATCACCGCTGAAGTCTACGACCTGAACCACTTCCCCGCGCTTCGGGAACAGTACCAGGTTATGAGCGTCCCCTGCCTGGTCATTAACGACGACATCGTCAGCTTTGGGAAAAAGAGTATCCGGCAAGT
>JAIROB010000118.1 GCA_031257695.1 Treponema sp.
GAATTTTTGTCCGCAGATTACACAGATTAACGCTGATTTTAGCCTCTTTAATCTGTGAAAATCAGCGTAATCAGCGGACTTTCCTGTTTCCCGTTTTCTTAACTTGTTGACAGTGGGAAACTTCCCCCCTTCTTCATAAAAGTAAAATTGCTATATCGCTTGCTCCATGCTATCTGTCAGCAGAGAGAGCTTGTTTGCTGGTCTTTCGTTGGTTTATACTGTCCCTATGAAGTCCCGGCCTTTTCTCGCGGCGCTCCTCGCCTTCGCTGCCCTTTCCGCCCTGCCAGGACAGGAGGATGCCGGCCCGGATTCCGATCTTTTTCCCCTGAGCCTCCTCCTGGACACCCTTGTTTCCGGCGAAATCCCCTGGAGTCCCGACTGGCCCGCGGCTATGCCGCCGGACGGCTTTTCCCTTGCCGCAGGCCGGGCCGCCGCCCTGACCCTTGTCCTGCCGGCAGGGTATTTGGACGCCGCCCCCGGGGACGGCGCTACGGGAACGGCGGAAGACGGCACGGATGGGGAAGCGGCGGCGGAATACCGTTTGATCCGGAACGCGGCGGGGCTGCTTTTGGAATTCCCCTTCTTTGTCAACGGCATTTTGTATCAGGCGGCGGCGGAATACGGGGACGCCGGGCCCGGGGCGGCGGGGAAAATCACCCTGGATAATCCGGCGGCGCCGGACCCCTGGGTATTTGAGTTTCTCGAATACCGGCAGGGGGCGCCGGCCCTGGCGCGGATCAGCCACGGCGGCGCCTGGTACTTTGCCGCCCCGGAATACCTGGAAACACGGACCAACGAAACCTGGTATGACGCCGAAGGGCTGGCGCAGGGGTTCTTCGCCCTGGAATACCGGCTGCAGAACGGCGCGAGGCGGCTTGCTTCTACAGACAGGCGCTCCGACCAGGATGAGGCAGTTCTGGCCTACGACTACAACAGCGCGGGGCGCGTCAGCGGGATCAGCGCCCCCGAGGGGGAATACGCGGCGCTGTACAACGCCGCGGCCCGGCCCCGGTATTGGGAGCGCCCCGGGAACGCCTATACCCTGCAGTGGGACGAGAAGGGGTTTTTGATCCGGCTCACGGGCGTGTCCCTGGGCGAACCCGGCATTGCCGCGGAGGAGCCCCGGGAGATCGACATAAGGTATGAATATACCCTGGATGAGCGCGGCAATTGGATTGAACGGCGGGAAACTTCCTTTGTCCGGCGCTTTGGCCGGCTGGTTCCCGACTCGACCGGGGCGATACGCCGGATAATCAACTACGGGGACAACTGACTATGGCGGAAAACGGGGATTGGCGGGAGGATCTCTACGCCAAAACCTTTGAGCAGGAGACGCTGGGCCTGGAACGGCGCCGGGCAGCGGATCCCGGCTGCGCCGCGGCGGATATAGAAGGGACGCTTCGGAGTCTCTATGTGATGGACGGCGCGGACTGGCTTGGCCGGGGGGAGGTTCAGGACATCGCCATGGCCGCAACCATAGCGGCCTACGAACATACCATTGCCAAGTGGCGTTCAGGGGGTTGAGCGCCAATGGAAAAACTTGCAGGCGGCGTGGACGCGGGGTTTTTCGTCCTTTTTCAAGAAAATATGTTACCTTTTTACCCAATTAATTGCTTTATAGGTAAGGAAACGCTTGGCGCTGTTTCCTATTCCTCCTTTCCTTTTTATTTACCCCGGGAAAGTTTTTTCCGGGGTTCTTTATCTGCGGCGTCCCCCTCAGGCATCGATGGGTGTGGGGAGCCTTGCCCCCAGGCAGGGCGGCAGGATGCGCCCAAATTCTCAATAGCTTGCAAAACAGAGCGTTTTTTGTGATACTTCCCCTGACAAGGAGGCGCCTGTGAAGAAAAAAATTGTCCTCGCCTATTCGGGGGGCCTGGATACCACGGTGATCATTCCCTGGCTGCGGGAAAATTATGACTGCGAGGTGATTGCGGTCTGTGTGGACGTGGGCCAGGAGGCGGATTGGGAGGCTATTACGCGGCGCGGGCTGGACACGGGCGCTGCGGCCTGTTATGTGGCGGACGCGAAGCAGGAGTACGTGGAGAACTATGTGTGGCCCGCGCTCAAGGCCAACGCCGTCTATGAGGATAAGTACCTGCTGGGAACCTCCACCGCCCGGCCGCTGATTGCCAAAACCCTGGTGGATCATGCCCGGAAGGAAGGGGCCGCGGCTATCGCCCACGGGGCCACCGGCAAGGGGAACGATCAGATCCGCTTTGACCTGGGGATCATGGCGTTCGCGCCGGATATCGAAATTATCGCTCCCTGGCGGAGCTGGGACATCAAGAGCCGGGAGGAGGAGATCGAGTACCTGGAAAAACGCGGCATCCCTGTGCCCATGAAGCGGGAGGATTCCTACAGCAGGGACGACAACCTCTGGCACATCTCCCACGAGGGGCTGGAACTGGAGGACCCCGCGAACGAGCCGTCCCTGGACCGGATGCTCAAAATAAGCGTCCCCCCGGAAAAGGCGCCCGACACGCCTGAGTATGTGGAAGTTGATTTTGAAAAGGGCGTGCCCGTCGCGGTGAACGGCGAAAAACTCGACGGGGTAAGCCTGATAAAAACCCTGAACAAAATCGGCGGCGCCCACGGGGTGGGCCTGGTGGATCTGGTGGAAAACCGGGTCGTGGGGATGAAAAGCCGGGGGGTGTACGAAACCCCCGGGGGCAGCATCCTCTACTACGCCCACCAGGAGCTGGAGCACATCTGCCTGGATCGCCAGACCTACGCCTTCAAGCAGATCGTGGCGCAGAAGCTGGCCGAGCTGATCTACGGAGGCCTCTGGTTCACCCCGCTACGAGAGAGCCTTTCCGCTTTTGTGGACGCCACCCAGGAGACCGTCACGGGGAGGGCGCGGCTCAAGCTCTACAAGGGCGGCATCAGCGCCGCGGGGATCAGCTCCCCCTATTCGCTCTACAA
>JAIROB010000122.1 GCA_031257695.1 Treponema sp.
GGCATACTCCGCCGCCCCCCGTTTTAGTCTATATGCGTCCCCGCTAACCTCATTCGGGCCCATAGGGGGACGCCCCCCAAACGGCGTTTACAGCAAACACCCCCGCGCCTCCAGCGCCGCCGCGGTTTCCCCGGCGCTGATAATCATCCTTTCCATAACCAGGGGGACCAGGGCGAGCAGTTGGGGAAGCCCCCTTTTCCCGCACCGGGCGCGGTAGGCCAGTTCCGCGCCTTCCCAGACCGCGAAGAACCGGGGGAGGAAACCCAGCATCAGGGAGAGCCCCAGACTCAGCCGTTTGAGGCGGAGCTTGTCCAGGGAGCTCTTGATTTCCGTCATAGTGGTCACCGAAAAAAACAGGGAGGCCGAGCAAAACGCCAGGACAATACCCCAGCCGAAGACCAGACCCTCCGTAAAACCCCGGCGGTTCAGGAAAGCTCCGGTTTCCCCCGGTTCCCTGGCCAGGGTCCGGCAGAGCGTCACCAGCAGCGCCATTACCAGCAGGGGTTTGATGCCCCTGAGCAGTTCCCGGGGGCGCATTCCCGCGGCCAGGGACCCCGCTATGACCAGAAGGGATCCCGCGGCCAGGAAGGGGGGGCCCAGGGCAAAGGCCAGGGACGATATGAGGAACAGCGCCAGGAGCTTCCACCCCCCGCCCAGCCTGTGGAGAAAGCTATTCCCGGCGCGGTACGCGTAGGGAACCGCCCTCCCCAGCGGCGCTGTCCCGTGTCTGTCGTGGCGCTTCCTCCCCGGTCTCAGTCCCATAGGCTCGGTCCCTGGCTTATCGTAGCGTTCCTCCCCGGTCTCAATCCCATGCCCCCGCGCCCAAAGCCCCCCGTGGACCCCCACCCGGTTCGAAGACGCACAAACACTGTGTAATGGGGGTGTCGGTAAAAAACCCAAGTCCCCGCGCCCAAGCCCCCCCATGGACCCTTAGGCGGCTCGGGGGCGCACACACACCCTGTAATGGGGGGTGGCAGCGGAATCGCTTGCCGCCCGCATTTGAACGAAGTGAACGAGCGGGCGGCAAGCGAGTTCCGCTGCCAGGACACCCAGACATAGTCATAGTGCGTCCCCGGAAACCCAACTTGGGTCCATGGGGGGGGCGTAGCCCTTCCGCGGGTCCCTAACCCCGTACTCATCCTTCAGGCGGTCCAGCACAGCCCCGGGCGCCCCGTCTTCCCGCACAACCCCCCGGTGCAGTATTACCAGCCGGTCCGCCAGGGGCAGAGCCTTTTCCAGCTCATGGGTCAGGAGAATCACCGTTTTGCCTTCCCGCTTCAGGTTTCGCAGCACTTCCTGGACCTGCGCAACCCCCGGCCAGTCGAGGTTGGCAAAGGGCTCGTCCAGGATGACCGTCCCGCAGCCCATGGCCAAAACCCCCGCCACCGCAAGCCGCCGTTTTTCGCCCCCCGAGAGGTTCCGCGGGGAACAGAGCCCTTTGTCTTCAAGCCCCACCGCCCGCATAGCCTGGAGGATCTGCCCCTCAAGCGCGGCCCCGGAAAAGCCCAGGTTCTTGGGCCCGAAAGCAACGTCCTCCGCCACCGTCTCCCCCACAATCTGGGCGTCCGCGTCCTGGAAAACCAGACCTATGTGCCGCCGTAGCTCCCCCCGCGCCCTGTCCAGGGACCGTCCCCGGAACAGAACCTCCCCCCCGCTGCTTTCCATGAGCCCCGCCAAAATCAGCATCAGCACAGTCTTCCCCGAACCGTTGGCCCCGGCTATGAGGAGGAATTCCCCGGCGCGGATCTCCAGATTCACCCCCGCAAGCGCCTTCGCCTCAGCGGGGCCGCCGGGCAGAAAAGTTTTGGTCAGGTTTGTAACCGAGAACAGAAGCTCCGGCGCCGGGGAAGAGCCGGCCGCGGATTCCGGGGCCATCCCTGGGTCAGCGCAGTTCCGCTATGACCCGCCGCAGCCGGGGGGCGATCAGCGCCGCCACCGCAGCCTTTGCAGCGTCCCCGGGGAGGAAGGGAAGTATCCCCCCTACAAGGGCCTGGGGCCAGCCGAAGCCCATAAGCTGTTTAAGCCGGAGCGTTCCGGGAACATACACCGCCAGCAGCCCCAGCGCCGCCCCCAGGATAAGCCGCCAGAGCCTGTCCTGCGCGCCCGTCCGGGGCCGCCCCGCCACAAGCCCCGCGACAAGGGCCCCTATCAGATAGCCCAGAAGGTAGCCCCCGGTAGGACCCAGCAGCCGGGCTATGCCCCCCGAAGCCCCGGCGAATACCGGCGCCCCCAGCGCCCCCGCAGCCAGGTAGAGCGCCACCGAAAGGCTTCCCAGGAAGGGCCCCAGACAGAGCCCCGCAAGGATGGCAAAGAGATTCTGCAGCGCCACCGGCACCGGGGAGAAGGGCAGGGGAATGGCGATAAAGGTCCCCGCCGCGGTAAGCGCCGCGAAAAGAGCCGTCAGGGTAATGCCCCCCACAGCTTTTCTCCTCGCAAGAAAGCCGGCGTTTTTTTCCATAAAATACGCTCCTGTTTAGTAGATCTGTTCAAGAACCCAACCAGGTTCCTGAACAGATCTAATGCCTGCGCCGGAAAACCCGGTAATTTATCGCAGGAAAAATACCGTGGCGCCGTTCCAGACTGGTCAGCCATTCGGTGCTGATATAATTGCTCCCCAGCGCTTCGTAGATAGTGGTAAAATTCCGCAGCGCCGACTCAAGCTGCTTCCGGGCGTAGTCCGCGTTTTCCTGTTTGTAGAGCATCCTGGGCCAGTCGGAGTTTTGGACCAGCAGCACCTCCCGGGCCGCCTGGTTCAGGGCCCGTTCCTTGAGCCCCGTTTCATTGGGGAACCGCTCCGCCAGCTCCACCATCCGCTCCAGGGCGCGCAGGGCATGACGGTAGAGCCAGTCGTTGGACGCGTCCAGCCACATCTCCCCGTAGCCGTTAAAGCCCCAGGATGAAAACTCCGGCATCACCGTCTGGAAACTCCCCGGGTCCTGCTTGTAGAGGTATTCCGCGGGGTTGATAAACTGCAGCCCCTCGCGGCGCGCCCCGTCCCTGAACAGCGCCTCGATAAACGCCGGCCCCTCGTGCCAGAGACGGCCGAAAACATCCGCGTCAAACGCGCACAGACTGATGGGAACCCCCTCCAGGTATTCCCCCGCGGCCTTGAGCCGGGAAATTCGCGCGTCCAGGAACGCTGCGGCAAATTCCCTGGCCCTCGCATCGGCCTTTTCCGGGTCGTAGAGCCGCTGATCCTCCGGCCTCTCCCCCGTCGCCAGGTACTTGTACCCCGTCCGGGTCCGGGCGCCGTTGGGCATAAAAAACGCCCCCAGCGCCTCCGCGGGCAGCTCGTACCCCGCGTCCCGCTGGTAGTTACGGAAAAGCGGATCCATGTGCCAGGGCGCCTGGTCCCCCTCCAGTTCCTGGTGGGCGTAAAAATCCCTGGCAAACACGTAGACCCCCGCCGGAGTCCTCACAGGGTAGAAACTCCCCCGGGACTCCGCAATATCCGGCGCCGCCAGCCCGTGAGTGTCGACAATGGTGTAACTGAAATTATAGGAGCGCAGGTACCGGTCAAGCTCCGCGGACCAGCCCAGTTCCGGTAGCCAGAACCCGTAGGGATTCCTGCCGAAAGCCGCTCGGTGGGACGCGACAGCCGTCTCAATCTGCGCCTGGATAGCCTCGGGATAGCCCGCGTAGAAAGGCAGAAACGCGTGGGTAGC
>JAIROB010000175.1 GCA_031257695.1 Treponema sp.
GCGCAAGTCCCCCGCTCCTTATGGAAGCGGGGGACGCCGGCGCCCTGCCCCAGAGAAAGCTTTTCAAGTGAGGAACCGCCCTGAACGCCATCTATAGCAAACTGGATATTCATTCCAAATGGGAACTGGCCAATCTCGACCTGGAAACGGAGTAAGGGGCGTTTCCGCGGGTCTTTCACTGCCCGGTTCTGAGTTCCCAGGCTTTAAGCCGCATTTCCGCGCGTTCCAGCGCCTGTTTGGCGGTTTCGGCTTCGAACTTAAAGCTGGGGTTTTGCAGCACGGCCTCGGCCCGGCGTTTGGCTTCTATCGCCCGGTCGTAGTCGATTTCGTCGGGCCATTCCGCGGAATCCGCTATGAGCACGGTTTTGCCCCCCGCCACTTCCAGGATGCCTTCGGAGGTAAAGCCGGTTTTCCAGTGGCCGTCCCGGTCCTTTATCTTTAAGAGGCAGGATCTAACCTGGGCGGTGACGGCTTCGTGGTGGGCAAGGATGCCGATCTCGCCGTCCTCAAGCGTCACGGTGAGGGCTTCGACCTTGTCTTTGAAAAAAAGGCGGTAGGGGGTATGCACCTCAAGGGTAAAAAGCTCCGCCATTATGTGGCCCTGGCGAGGACATCCTCTATGGTCCCGGCCATGAAAAAATCCTGCTCGCTGATATGATCGGTCTCGCCGTCCAGGATCATCTTAAAGCCCCGGACCGTTTCCTTAACCGGCACATAGGCGCCGTCCATGCCGTTGAACCGGGATGCCACATTCAGGGGCTGGCTGAAAAAGCGCTGCGCCTTCCGGGCGCGGGCCACGGTGGTCTTGTCCTCCTCGGAAAGCTCGTCCATGCCCAGGATGGCGATAATGTCCTGGAGCTCCTTGTAGCGCTCAAGGAGCTGCTGGGTTCGGATTGCCGTATGGTAATGTTCCTCCCCCACAACGGAGGCGTCCAGAATCCGGGAACTGGAAGCCAGGGGGTCCACCGAAGGGTAGATGCCCAGTTCCACGATTTTTCGGGAAAGGGTGATGGTCGCGTCCAGATGGGCAAAGGTGGTGGCCGGCGCGGGATCGGTCAGGTCGTCCGCGGGGACGTAGACCGCCTGGATACTGGTGATGGATCCCCTGGAGGTACTGGCGATCCGTTCCTGGAGGCTTCCCATTTCGTTAGCCAGCGCGGGCTGGTAGCCCACCGCGCTGGGAATACGGCCCAGCAGCGCGGAAACTTCCGCTCCCGCCTGGATAAACCGGAAAATATTGTCGCTAAAGAGCAGCACGTCCTGGCCGCCCTGATCGCGAAAATGCTCCGCCATGGTCAGGCCGGTCAGGGCAACCCGCATCCGAGCGCCCGGGGGTTCGTTCATCTGGCCAAAGACCAGGGCGGTCTTTTCAATAACCCCGGACTCGTTCATGTCCTTCCAGAGGTCCGCGCCTTCCCGGGACCGTTCCCCGACCCCGGCAAAGACCGAATACCCCGAATGCTCCGTCGCTATGTTGTGGATCAGCTCCATGATCAGCACGGTTTTGCCCACACCGGCGCCGCCGAAAAGGCCGATTTTCCCGCCCTTGGCATAGGGCGCCATGAGGTCGATAACCTTGATGCCCGTTTCAAACACTTCGGTGGCGGGCCGCTGTTCCGCAAAGGGCGGCGCGGCGCGGTGGATGGAGGCGCAGGCCCCCGCGGTAAAGGCGCCCTTGTCGTCGATGATCTTGCCGGTAACGTTAAACATACGGCCCAGAACTTCGTTGCCCACGGGAACCTGGATAGGCCCCCCGGTGTCCGTAACTTCCAGGCCCCGGGCCAAGCCCTCGGTGGCTTCCATGGCGACGCAGCGCACCCGGTTGTCCCCGATGTGCTGCAAAACTTCAAGCGCCACGGTCCTATCCGCGGCCTTGATCTCCAGGGCGTTTAAAATCGCGGGGGTTTGATGTTCCGGAAACCGCACATCCACCACGGGGCCTACTACCTGTGTCACAATCCCATTCGCCATAAAAGTTCCTCGCTATTCCTGTTTTTTCTCCATCCCTACGAATCGCCCTGGGCGGAAAAGCCCGACACTATTTCTGTCATTTCCTGGGTAATCCCCGCCTGCCGGACCCGGTTATAGTAGATCCGCAGGGAACTGAGCATCTCTTCAGCGTTCTTTGAAGCGTCGTCCATGGCGGCAATGCGGGCGGTCTGCTCGCTGGCGTATGCCTCCACCATACAGCCGTACACCAGACCCTTTATGTACAGAGGCGCCAGGGCGTCGAAGACCGCTTCCTGGGAGGGAATATACACAAAGTCATGGCGCGTCCGTTCCTTGGTTTCGATCCGGTTCAACTCCTGCCGCATGACGGGCTCCTTCAGGGGCAGGATACACTTGTCCGTGGGGAGCAGCTTTATGGCGCTGTGCATATGGGTGTAGACTATATACACCTCGTCAAACATCCCCCAGAGATACTGCGCGATAATATAATCGGCAATTTCCTTTGCGTCGTCGATGTCCGGCAATTTGGAATTGAAGGTAAAATTTTCCAGGATCAAATGGGGGGTGTGCATAAAATGCCGGTAGCCTATGGAGCCGATGAGGATCAGGATGGGGTTTTTTACCCCCAGGCACAACTCCTCCACATGGCGGAAAATAGCGGCGTTATAGCCCCCCGCGAGGCCCTTGTCGCTGGTAATCACCACCACGGCGCTGCGGTAGTTTTCCTCAGGGGTATTCCTGCCAAAAAATTCGCTGCGCTCATGTCCCGCGCCGGCCACGATATCGTACATGGACTTCTGTATCCGGGTAAAATAGGGCTCCGTGTCCTCCAGCGCCCGGCGGCCCTTCCGCAGTTTTGCTGTGGAAATAAGGTTCATCGCCTTCGTGACCTGCAGGGTCTGTTCTATGGCCCGCATCCGTATTCGGACATCCCGTAAATTCGCCATGGCTTCCGCGCCTCCCTATTGTTTGGCCCGCTTGAAGGTCTCTATGGCGCCGCTCAAATCCTGTTCGCTGCCGGAGTCCACTTCCCCGGTGTCGGCGATTTTTTTGAGGGTATCCGCCTTACGCAGCCGCAGGTATTCCAGAAAGCCCTTGACAAAATCGGACACCTTATCCACCGGAACATCCATGAGGTGGCCGTTGATGGCCGCAAACAGCGCCGCCGCCTGTTCTTCCATGGCCAGGGGGGAAAACTGGGGCTGCTTGAGCGCCTCCATGAGCCGCTGCCCCTGGGCCAGTTTATCCTGGGTGGCCTTGTCCAAATCGCTGCCGAACTGGGCAAAGGCGGCCATCTCCCGGTACTGGGCCAGATCCAGCCGCAGCCGCCCGGAGAGCTTCCGTACCGCCTTGGTCTGGGCGCTTCCCCCGACCCGGCTGACCGAAAGGCCCACGTCCACCGCGGGCCGGAACCCGGAATTGAAAAGCTCCGTGTCCAGAAATATCTGGCCGTCGGTTATCGA
>JAIROB010000223.1 GCA_031257695.1 Treponema sp.
CTAATGAACCTTGAAGCGTTTATCCTCGGGTCCGGCGGCATGATGCCCCTGCCGAACCGTCATCTTACATCGGTGCTGTTAAGGCGGGAGGGGGAGTTGTTCCTGTTTGACGCGGGGGAAGGCACCCAGGTTTCCCTGCGGAGGCTCAACCTCCGGTGGAAAAAAATAACCGTCATATTCGTCAGCCACACCCACGCGGACCATGTGACGGGCATACCGGGACTGCTCATGCTCTCCTCCCAGGTGGACCGGGACGATCCCCTCTATATCATCGGTCCGCCGCGGCTGGCGGAGTATATCGAAACCAGCCGCCGGGTACTGGATATGTATATCAACTACGATATTGTCGTGCAGGAGGTGACCGGGCCGGGGATCGTTTACCAGGGCGAGGGCTTCCACGTGCGGGCCTTTAGCCTGCGGCACACCAAGCCCTGTTTCGGCTATGCCCTGGAGGAGGACAGGCGGCCGGGGGTCTTCCACCCCGAAAAGGCCGACGCCCTGGGGGTTCCCCGGGGGCCGCTCTGGTCCCGGCTTCAGTCGGGGGAGACGGTGTCCACCCCGGAGGGCAGGGAGGTGCGGCCCGATCAGGTCCTGGGGGAATCCCGATCCGGGCGGAAATTTTCCTTTGTGACCGACACCCTGGCCTTTCCGGAGATTGCCGACGAGGTGCACTACTCCGACTTCCTGGTGTGCGAGGGGATGTTCGAAAAGGCCCTGGAGGAGACCGCCCGGGAAAAAAAACACATGACCGCGGAACAGGCCGCGTATATCGCCGCGGCTGGGGAGGTGCGGGCCATGGCGCTGATCCACTACAGCCCCCGGTACACCGACTACGATCTGAAACTGCTGCTGCAGGAAGCGCAAACCATATTTCCCGGAGCCATGCTGTCCCGGGACCGGATGGTGTATCCGATTGAATATAGAGACTAAGGAGACCCCATGATTGAAGTGCACGGACTTTCAAAACGGTACGGTCCGGTGGAGGCGGTGAAGGACGTTTCCTTTTCCGTCGGCAAGGATCAGGTGCTGGGTTTCCTCGGCCCCAACGGCGCGGGGAAGACCACCATCATGAAGATCCTCACGGGCTATCACTACCCCACCAGGGGAACGGCCCTGGTGGACGGCATTTCCGTGGAGGATTTCCCCGAGGAGACGAAGAAACGCATCGGCTACCTCCCGGAAAGCGTGCCCCTCTACGGCGATTTGAGCCCCGCGGAGTACCTGGGCTTTATCGCGGAGGCCCGGCTCATCCCCAAGGCGGATCGCAAACAGCGGCTGGAGGATGCGCTGGAAGCCTGCGGCCTCCCCCAGGTGCGGCACAAGCGGATCGAAACCCTGTCCAAGGGCTACAAACAGCGCCTTGGCCTGGCCCAGGCCATCATCCACGATCCTCCCATCCTCATTCTGGACGAGCCGACCACCGGGCTGGATCCGAACCAGATCATCGAGATCCGCGGCCTCATTAAAGAGCTGGGAAAACGAAAAACAGTCATACTGTCGACCCACATACTCCAGGAAGTCGAGGCGGTCTGCTCGGAGGTGCTGATCATCAACGAGGGCCGCATAGCCGCCCAGGGAAGGCCCGAGGAGATTGCCGGCGCCGTGCAGGGCGGGGATAGCTGGGAACTGACCCTGAAGGGCGCCTACGCCCACACCCTGCCGGAGCGGCTCCTCCAGTTGGGGGAGGGCATAGCCCCGGCAAGCCTGGAGGAGCAGGCCGGCGGAACCATAGACCTGCGCTTCTTCCTTCCCGCCGCGGAGGCCGCGGAACAGGATGCCGAGGGGGAGCGCATCTTTGACTGGGCGGTGGCGCAGGGCTACAAGATTCTGCGGATGAACCGGAAACGGCTGAGCATTGAGGATATATTTGTCAAGCTGACCAACGAGGAGGCCGGATCATGAGGCTGATATCAGAGCGGGCTCTGGCCCTGGCCAGAAAGGAGCTGTACTCCCATGCCAATTCCCCGGCTTTTTACGGCATAACGGTTTTTTTCCTCCTGTTTACTTCGATCTGGCTGTTTTACATACAGCGCTTTTTTACCCAGGATGTGGCATCCCTGCGGGTGTACTTTGCCGCTTTTCCCCTGGCCTTCATCCTGGTCATCCCGGCGATCACCATGAAAAGCTGGGCGGAGGACCGGAAGCTGGGAAGCGTGGAGATCCTCCGCACCATGCCCGTTTCCGAATGGGAGCTGGCCCTGGGGAAGTACCTTTCCTCCATGGGGGCGCTGGTCTTTATCCTTGCGCTCACCGTGCCCCTTCCCCTGAGCCTCACCAGCCTGGGATCTTTTGACGGCGGCGTTATCCTGGCGGAGTATGCCGGGGCGCTGCTCCTGGGCTCCGCGGCGGTGGCGCTGGGGCTCTTCCTCTCCGCGCTTTCCAAGAACCAGGCCGGCGCTTTTCTGGGCGGCGCGGTGGCGCTCATGGTGGCGATGCTGGCGCAGCAGGTCACCTTTGGGTTTGATCTTCCCCCGGCGCTTGCGGGGGCCATCAACTTTATTACCCTGGCCTTTCACTTTGAAAGTTTCGCCAAGGGCCTGATCGATTCCCGGGATCTGGTGTTCTTTATCATCGCCACCGCGCTGTTTCTTTTCCTCAACACCAGGGTTATCCTGTACCGGAAGTGGAGGTAGGGGATGACCAAAAGACAAGTCAGCGTTATTACCGCCCTGTCAATCGCCGCAATGCTGCTGATCGTGCTGGTCAGCCAGCGTTTGTGGTTCCGGCTGGATCTGACAAAAAACAAATCCTACACCATTTCTCCGGTCTCCCGGAATCTCCACGAGCATATCCCCGATCAGGTGCGGATCACCTACTATATTTCGGAAAAACTGGCCGCGGTGCATCCGGTCCCCGGTGAGCTTGAGGATCTGCTGCGGGAGTACGCCGCCTATTCCCGGGGCAGGATCCGGCTTACGGTGCGGGACCCCGTAAAGGCGGGAATGAACCGGGAAGTGGAGGCGCTGGGCATTATCCCCCAGCAGATTGAAACGGTGGAACAGGATCAGATGAACTACGCCATGGTGTATTCCGGCATCGTTATCGAGTATCTGGACAAGACCGACGTGATACCCTTCGCGTTCAGCCTGGAAACCCTGGAATACGATCTGACCTCCCGCATCCGGGCCCTGACCAGGGGCACGGATCGCGAGGCGGGGTTTCTGGTGGGCGATTCGGGAAAACAGTGGTCCCGGGACTATGCCATCCTGAACCAGGCCTTTGTCCAGGCCGGCTTCCGGGTGCGGACCGTCAATCCCGGGGAGGAAATACCCGACAGCCTTCCCGTGCTTTTTGTGCTGGGGGGCGCCGAGGACCTGGACGACTGGGCCCTGTACCGCATTGACCGCTACATACAGGGGGGCGGCAAGGCGCTCTTTGCCCTGGAGGGGGTCTTTGTGGACGAGGCCAACGCGCTGCAGGGCCGCCTTATAGAAGACAAGGGCCTGCAGGCCATGGTCTCGCTGTACGGCGCGACGATCAAGCCGGAATTGGCCATGGACGTGACCGCCCTGAGCCTCTCCTACCAGTCGGTGGATCAGTTCGGCTCCAGGGTGTACCGCATTGTCCGTTACCCCCTGTGGATAGGCGTGCTGCCCCAGAACGGCAATTCCGCCCACCCGGTCACCGCGTCCTTTGGCGGCATTGACCTCTTCTGGGCCAGCCCCCTGGATCTCGCTCCGCCGGAGGGGGTGGAGGCGGTCCCCCTGTTCCACACCACCGCGGATGCCTGGGCGCAGACCAGAAGTTTTGTCGCCAACCCCGAACAGAGCTATCAGTTCCAGGCGGAGCTTAACGAGACCAAGGGAGAAAAAGCGCTGGCCGCGGCTTTGACCGGCGCCTTCCCAAGCTGGTTCGCCGGCCTTCCCAAGCCGGTCCGGGAGGGCTCCGGGGAGGAGCTGCCCGATATGCCCGCGGAGGCAAGGGAGGCCCGGATCATCGTTGTCGGGGACGCTGACCTGGCTTCCACGGTGACCCAGTACACCCGCAGCAACG
Organism: Treponema sp.; assembly: GCA_031257695.1. The sequence goes on from JAIROB010000223.1 coordinate 3,994, forward strand.
GTAATTTCGACTTTTTCCTGAAAGCCGCGGACTGGCTGGGAAATGACGACGATATTATCGGCATCCGCAGCCGCCAGTCCCGCACGGGGCGGCTCGACAGGATCACCGACACCGACAAGAGGGTTAAGGCCATGGCGTTTGCCCGGACCTTAAATGTCATACTTATTCCCCTGGCGGTAATTGTCTTAGGGGTTATCCGCGCGTTGCGACGCCGGAGGAAGGAAGCTCCCGATGGTGTATAAAAAGAAACTCATCCTACTGTCATCCCTGGTCGCTTTTCTGGCTGTAGTGTATGCGATCACCCTATTTTTCGATCCCGAACGGGTCAGCAGCAGGAGCGCGGCGTTTCTGTGGCTCGACCCGAAATTCCAGGATCAGGCGGACGGCATAGAGCTGTCAAAAGCCGGGGAATGGGACAGGCCCCTCAAACTTGTACGCCGGGGCAGCAACTGGTATGCCCTGATTGGCGAGGCCGAATTTCCCGCAAAGAATCCCCGGGTGGAGGATCTCTTCCGTGTGCTCTCCGCCAGGGACGCCTATCCGGTCCGGGGCTCCGACCCCTCCTCCCACGAGCGGCTGGGCCTCGCCGAAAACAGGGCCGGGCGCATCCTGGTCAGGGGCGGCGCGGGCCTCCCCCTGCTGGATCTGCTGGTGGGCAACAGCGATGCCGCGGGCCGGGAAGTCTATATGCGTATGAACGGCCAGAACGAATTCCGTTCCGGGGAAGACAAGCTGTCCGCCTACATCAACGG
>JAIROB010000046.1 GCA_031257695.1 Treponema sp.
AACGCTGATTTTAGCCTCTTTAATCTGTGAAAATCAGCGTAATCAGCGGACTTTCCTGTTTCCCGTTTTCTTAACTTGTTGACAGTGGGAAGTCTCCCCCTCGCTCCAGCCTTGCTCCACAAGCCTTTTGGAGTTTTGCTTCGCAAAACTCCAAAAGGCTTGTGGAGGGCCTGCGGCCCTGAGCTAGTCTTAGGAACTGTGCAGAAATAACATGACCATTTGGTTATGTTATTTCTTTATTTCATAAGCAATTAAAATAAAATTCTGTGCATTTTATTTATGCACATTTCCTTACGCTACCCCCTCTCCTAGGGGTTCCACCCCTAAAAACCCGCTTGCGCCCAACTTGGCCCGGCATTCAGGCCCGGCGCCCCGCTCAGGGCGGATCTCCCCCTTGGAAAAGCTTCCAGGCGGCGGGAAGGCGGGGTTTGTCGCGGTTCAGGGCGGTATTGACCCGCTTAGCCGGGCGCAGGGGGCGGGGGAGCGGGGGATACGGCGGAAAACCGGGGGTTGCGGCCCCGGTTCCGACTACGGGGTCTGTCCCCGTGCTCCGTCCCTTCTTTAAATGCCGCGCCAGCGGCTTCTAGCGCCGCCTCCACCCCAACATCCGCCGGAGGCTCCCCCTCCAGTATCAGCGACCAATACCGGTCCCCCCAGATATGCCCCGTCCGCCCCGTCAGCGCGTTGTACCGCTGGGCGAAGGTTTGTTTCAGCCACTGCATGATAACCGGAAGTTCCATCCCGTCCTCCGGCTTGATGTAGAACCTAAGCTGATCCGCGCCAAACCGGAGGCCCCGGACCTCGAAAGCGAAGCGGAGCGTGGTTTCCCGGAAAACCCCGGAAAAGAGAGCGGCGGCCCTGGGCAGGCTGAGGATCTGCTCCCGGTTGTTGATTTGGGATCTAATTTCGTACCAGACCCCCTGAGCGAGTTTGCGTTTTTGCCTCATACCCCCTATACGGGGGCGAAATGATGTTTTGCTTTAGTCGGGGTGACAAAAATCAGCAAAAAACTACATTATAAAAGTAAAATTGCTGCCAGGCGCCGGGGTGCAGGCGTAATGCGCTGCCCGCTCCTTGCGTATCCGGGCAGCGGCCCTCAGGAGGGCAGGCGGGCTTTCAGCCAGAGGAGGATATTGGACATTACTTCCTCCCGGTTGGTTTCGTTCAACAGCTCGTGCCGGGCATCGGGGTAGAGGGTGAATTCCAGGTCCTTGATGCCCAGGGAACGGTACGCGTTTACCAGGGCTGTGGGGCCTTCGCCGCGATCCCCCACGGGGTCGGCGCTGCCGCTCAACACGTAGATGGGCAGGGATCTAGGGATGCGGGCCATGGCTTCCGGCCGGTGTATGTCCCTGAGCCCCCGAATGAGGTCCCGGTAAAAGCCCGAGGAGCAGTTAAAGCCGCAGAGGGGGTCCGCGGCGAAGGCGTCGGCCTGGGCAGGGTCCCGGGAAAGCCAGTCGTAGGGGCCCCGGTTGGGCCGGAAATATTTGTTGTAGGCGCCGTCCGCCAGGGATCGGGCCAGGCGGGAGGGTTTCCTCTGCCCGTAAACAAAGGCGAGCAGGGCCATGAGCGGAACCCCCGCTGCGATTTTCAGCCCCCCGGATCCCCTGGTTCCCGAGAGCAGGCAGCCCGCCAGACGATCCCCGCGGGTTTCGATATAGGCCTGGGTTATAAACGACCCCCAGGAATGGCCCAGGATGAACAGCGGCAGACCGGGGCGTTCCTCCTTAATTGCGTCCGCCAGCACATCGATATCTGCCGTCACCCGGGAAAAGCCGTCCCGATCCGCGCAGTGCCCCAGCAGGCCCCCCCTGTCAATGCCGTTCACCCGGGGATTCGCTGTCAGGCCGTGGCCCCGGGCATCCGCAGCCCAGGTTTCAAAACCTTCGGCGGCCAGATGCAGCGCCAGGGGCTCGTAGCGGAGGGAATGTTCCGCCATGCCGTGAACGACCAGCAGCGCCGCCTTAACCGGGGAGGGGGGCGTCCAGCGTCGGAGGAAAAGGCGGGCCCCGTCATCGCTGGGCAGCCAGGAGTTTTGTGTAAGTTCGCCGGTCATGGTATCCGCGCCCCCTGTTTTGTGGTTCCTGAATTATTGTATAATTTTCACCCTATGGCAATCGACGAACTGTTCAGCGCCCCGGTGGAGCGTATTGCCGCCGGCGGAGCGGGGGTCCTGAGTTTTCGGGGCAAACGGGTGTTCATGGATCTTGCCGTTCCGGGCGACCTTGTTACCGGCCGGATCCTCCGGGAGAGTCCCAACTGGGCTCAAGCCGAACTGGTTGCGGTGGAATCGCCCTCCCCCAACCGGGTTGAACCCCGCTGTCCCCTGGCCGGAACCTGCGGCGGCTGTTCCCTCCAATGCCTGGCCTACGAAGCTCAGGTTGCGGAAAAAGCGCTGATCCTCCGCGACACATTTGCCCGGCTGGGAGGCGTTTCCCTGTCCGGGGAAATACCCTTTATCGCTTCCCCTCCCTGGGAGTACCGAAACCGTGTGCAGCTCCACCGCAGCAACAGGGGCGGAGCGCCGGGGTTCAAGGCCCGCAGGAGCGGCGCCGTTGTCCCGGTATCCGACTGCCCCATAGCCGACCCCGGCATCCGGGCCGCGCTGCGGGAAGCCTGGGTCCTGCCGGGCCCTTCCGCCAACCGGTTTACCCTCTACGCCCGGGGCGGTGTTTTGCTCAGCGACGGGATCATCCGCGGCAAAACCCTGCGCCGGGGCGTCGTGCTGCTGCGGGGCAGGGAACTATGGCTGGACGCGGGGGTCTTTTTTCAGAGCAACGGGCTTATGCTGGAAAAGCTCATCGGGGACCTCCTCGACATCGCCCAAGGCGCGGACACAAGCCTCCCCATGGCGGATCTGTACTGCGGGGTGGGCGTCTTCGCCGCCTTCCTGGGCGCTCTGTTTCCCCGCTGCGATCTGACTGAGGAAAACCCCGCAGCCGTCGCCCTGGCGCGGGAAAACACCAGGGGCCTGAAAACAGAGCTTTTCGCTCAGACCGTGGATCGCTGGGCCGCGGGCCGCGGCATGGACGGCGGCTACGGGTTTATGGTTGTCGATCCGCCCCGGCAGGGTCTGTCCCCGGCACTGCGTCAGGCGCTGATCCGCAAAGGCCCCCCGACCCTTGCCTACGTGTCCTGCGACAGCGCCACCCTGGCCAGGGACAGCCGCGAGCTTATCGCGGCGGCTTACCGTCTGGAACAAATCAGGGGCTACGATTTTTATCCCCAGACTTCGCATATCGAAACTTTGGCGGTTTTCAGGCGATTAATACGATAATAAATATATGAAGACAATACGCGGAGCCCTCGTTTGTGCCGCTTCCCTGGTTTTTTTTTTCGTGTCTCCGTCCCCGGGAGCGCAGCAGGCCGGGCCTTCCCCGCTGTGGCGGCAGGCCCTTGGCGGCGCGGTGATCGGCTCTCCCGCGGCTCAGGCGGAATCGGTAGCGGTGGTCTGTGACGGGGGCATGGTCCTGGCCTATAGCCGGACCGGGCGGCTGCTCTGGAGCTACAGCGCCCGGGGCCGCCTAAGCCCCTACATCGCCCGGTCGCCGGAGGGGACCTGCTATGTCTGCCGGACCAACGGTCTCTTTATCGCCCTGAACCGCGCTGGCCGGGAATTGTGGCGGGCCAACCTGGGCGGCCCCCTGGTAGCGCCGGTTCTGACGGGCTGGGACGGGAGGATCTTCATCCCCACCGCGGATCGAATCGCCTGTTACACCGCGTCGGGGTTCCTGCTCTGGTCCAGGCGGCTCAAAGCGGCGCCGGCGCTCATGCCCCAACCGGATAAACGGGGGGGCCTGTTCACCGTTGGAAACGACGGCGAAATTCTGCTCCTGGGCCCCTACGGCCATGCCAGCGTCCGGAAGCTGGGGGAAATTCCCGCGGTCCTGGTTCCCCTGGACCCGGCTGCAGCCCGGTCCCTCGCTCCGGGCGCGTCCCAAGCCGCCGCGGACGCGGTTCGGGCCCTGGCCGATGAAGCGGCCAGGGCTGCCGAAGCAGCGGAAGCCGCCGCGGGCCGGGCGCGGGAGGCAGCGGACAGGGCCCTTGCCAGGGCGGAGGCCGCCCCTGCCAACGGCGAAGTCCGGGCCGCGGCAGCGCGGGCCGGGGAGGCTGCCGCTGCCTCGGCCCGGGAAGCAGCCGAAACGCGCCTCTTTGCCGACGAAGCCGCCCGCCGGCGGCCGCCGGTGTTTGACGGCAACGAGCAGACCCTTCTGGCTGTATATAAAAACGGCCGCTCTGAGTCGATCCGCTGGTACAACGGCGGGGAAAGCTCCTTTGCTGCGGATTTTCCCGGCCTGGGCGCCGCTCCTCTGGGAGCGGCAAACCGGGAAGACTCCATCGCGGCGGCGCTGGCCGACGGCAGGATGCTGCTTTTTTCCGTGGCCGAGGGCAGGGCCCTCTGGTCGGGCGGCAGCCATATCACGGCCGCGGACAGCGACCCCGAGGCGGCCGCCAGAGCCCGGCTTGTCTACGACGAGCGGGGCCTCTACGCCCTGACCAATTCCGGCGCCACCGCATATGGGCTAGACGGGAAACAGCTCTGGACCCTTACGTTTCAGGGGGCGTCCAGTCCTCCGGCTTTTTCCGACGAGGGCATCCTCTATGCGGGGGGGAGGGACTGGGTGTTGTACGCGTATCACATGGAAGATTTCCTCAAGACCCGCAAACTATCCCTCTACGGGCCGGCCGCCGAGGGCAGTTACAGCGGCGGCGATCCCCGGCCCTCTCCCTGGGCGGAGGACTACGACCGGTACGACTGGCCGGTGATAGGGGACAGGCTGGCAACCATATCCGCCGGCATACGGAACGGCCGGGTAGGGGAGAATGAAAAAAGCTACGCCGCCTACCTCATGGAGATAGCCGGCAGCGTGTCCCGGAGGCCGGTAAACCAGGACCGGCTCCACCCCCTGGTCCATGTGCACCACCGGGTGGAGGCGGCCCGGCTTCTGGCCTATATAGGCTCCCGGGAAACCATACCCTTTCTGGCGGATCTCTGCCGCAGCGATCCGGACAGCCTGGTTAAGGCCGCGGCAGCCTCAGCCATCGGATCCATAGGAGTCGATCCCGAAGGTATTGCCATGGCGGCTTTTTCCTCCATGGTATTCCCCCTCACCCCGGACCGGGACGAGCAGGTCATGGCCGCCATAGCCGCCGCCACGGGCGCGCTCTGCCGCTTTTCCGGCCCCCCCCTCAGCGAAAGCGGCGTCCGGCTCCTCTCCGCCCTGGCCGGATCGGGCCCCGGCCTGGCCCCGGCGGTCGCCCTCCGGGAGCTCAACTCCCTATAGCGGGGGTCCGCCCCCCATGGACCCAAGTTGGGTTTGCAGGGACGCACTAGGACTTTGTCTGGGGGTCCTGATAGTGGAAAGCGCCTGCCGCCCGCATTTGAGCAAAGCGAACGAGCGGGCGTCCGTATCTCCGATCTAATAAATTCTGCTGATGAACTGCGTTTCCTTTACGCCCTGGTCCCTGTTCAATTTCATGGCCAGATAATAAAAATAATTCGAATAGAGGTTGATAAAATTGAATAACAGGTCTTCCACATTGTTGCCCTGCTGTTTATGGCGGCTTAACAGCCTGACCAATGCCTTGCATTTGTTTCTGATAACATGACTGTGCGCAGCCGCCTCGCAACCCTGGGGAATTACAAAAACTGGTTTGCCCTGTTCTTTTGGGAAACCGCTCAGGCTTTCCCGTGTTTCCTGCCTGAGTTTTTCCGCCCTTTCCTCAAGCCATTGGAGTTCCTCCTCTGTTACCGTTACTCTTGTTCTCAGGGATGGATTAATATGATACATTAGTTCGTTTATCCGGGAAAGCTCCTCCCTTGTGTCCTGATCGCCGGTCAGGGAGCGTAGTAATCCTATCATACTTGCTATCTCATCCGAAAGAATTTCAAAATCGCATTTCAAATCGGCGGCGTCTTCATACAAAAAACTATAGGAAAGGTGTTTGTTCATACTTATTCCTCCTGTGTTATCATAAAGGGCAAAATTTTTTTCGTCAAGGCGGCGTCCCCCCCCATGGACCCAAGATGGGTTAGCGGGGACGCACTATGACTTTGTCCGGGGGTCCTGGTGGCTGGAAAAAATACGGGGCCCTCCGGTGGCCCCTCCCGCATTTTTTCCACCACCACCCCCCTTACACAGTGTCTGTGCGTCCCCGTGCCGCCTGAGGGTCCATGGGGGGGCCTGGGTCGCGGGACTTTGTTTTTCTGCCGATACGCCCATTACACAGTGTGTGTGTCCCCGATCCGTTTAGGGATCCATGGGTGGGCCTTGGTCGCGGGACTTGTGTTGGGGGGGCATTGTGTGAGCGCAGCCCCGCTCTTTTAAACACCAAAGCCCCGCGCCCAAGCCCCCTATGGGCCCCTTACGCTGCACGGGGACGTCCGGGACAAAGGCGGGGGGCGGCGGAGTCTGCCTGGCCGAACGTCTCTGGAATTCCCCGCTGGAGGAGACCCACAGGGGCTGCGGAAGCGGACTCTACAGGCAAGTGAGCGCCGGGCATACTCCGCCGCCCCCCGTTTTAGTCTATATGCGTCCCCGCTAACCTCATTCGGGCCCATAGGGGGACGCCCCCCAAACGGCGTTTACAGCAAACACCCCCGCGCCTCCAGCGCCG
>JAIROB010000048.1 GCA_031257695.1 Treponema sp.
TGCCATGCCCATCAGGGAAGGAACAGCGAAGGAGATCTACATCGTTGTTTCGGGTGAAATGATGGCCCTCTACGCGGCGAACAATATTTCCAAGGGCATACAAAAATTTGCCACCAAAGGCGGAGTACGGCTCGGGGGGATCATCTGTAACAGCCGGAACGTGGACCGGGAACGGGAAGTCCTCAACGCGTTTGCCCGGGAAATGGGGACCCAGCTTATCTACCTGGTGCCCCGGGACAACATTGTCCAGCACGCGGAAATTAAGAAGAAAACTGTTATCGATTACAAGACTGATTCAAAACAGGCCGAGGAATACCGGAATCTTGCTAAAGCCATAGAGGGAAACACCCAGTTTGTCATTCCGAAACCCATGACCCAGGACCGGTTGGAAGCGATACTTTTGGAATTCGGCCTTATGGATATGGTGGAACCCTATAAAATATAGGAACCTCGCTGCCGGAATATGTTTTATCGGATAATCCTGTTTTATCCATTCCTGTCAGCTTCGTTCCCCAATCTCGTAGACGCTCCGTGCTATGGGCATACGCCGTCCCATGCCGAAAGCGCGGGGGCTCACCTTGAGCACCGGGGGGGCCTGGCGGCGTTTAAACTCCGAGCGGGCTACGGTGCGGATGATGCGGCCCGCCAACTCCTCATCCCAGCCCCGTTTGACAATTTCGTCCTTGGAGAGGTTGTCGAAGAGGTAGAGTTTGAGGATTTCGTCCAGCGTTTCGTAGGGGGGGAGGCTGTCCTGGTCTTTTTGGTTGGGCCGCAGTTCCGCGGAGGGGGGTTTGGCGATGATTGCTTCGGGGATAAGGGGCTTGCCGCCGGCCTCCTGGGAACGCTCGTTGATGCGCTTGCAGAGGGCGAAGACTTCGGTTTTGAAAAGATCGCCGATGGCGGCCAGGGCGCCGTTCATGTCGCCGTAGAGGGTGCAATAGCCCATGGCGAGTTCGCTCTTGTTGCCCGTGGTGAGGAGCATGGAGTCAAACTTATTGGAAAAGGCCATGAGCAGGGAACCCCGGATCCGGGCCTGGAGGTTTTCCTCGGCAATGTCGAAGGGGCGGTTTTCAAAGACCCCCTCCAGGGTGGAAAGGAAGCTGGCGAACACCGATTCTATCGGAAGCGTTTCGTAGCGGCAGCCCAGGTTTTCCGCCAGTTCCCGCGCGTCGTCCCTGGACCCTTGTGAAGAAAACCGGGAGGGCATACTGAAGCAGACGATTTTGTCGGCGCCTATGGCTTTGACCCCCAGATAGGCCACCAGGGCGGAGTCGATGCCCCCGGAAAGGCCCAGGTGAGCCCGCTTAAAACCGCACTTGGCCATGTAGTCCCGTATGCCCATCACCAGGCCGTCTTCCAGTATATCCAGTTCGTACCGGTTCAGGCCCACCTTGAAGGGGTCCTCTGTGCTGGTTTGGGATGCAATCAGGGAATTTTTTTCAGCCGGGGGCTCCAAAAAATCCCAGGTTACAAGATCTTCTTCAAAGGCTTTTGCGCTGAGCGTCACCGGGTAGTTTTTGAATGAAGCGGATTCGGATGCCTCCGCCGTGGGCGCCACCACGAAGGAGCGGCCGTCGAACAGGATAGAATCGTTGGCCCCCACAGCGTTGATGTAGATCAAGGGGATATTGCCCCGGATGGCGATGCGTTCCGCCAGGGCGCAGCGCACCTTTAGTTTCCCCGCCACATAGGGGGAAGCGGAGGGCACGCAGAGCAGGCTGATCCCCTGATCCAGCAGTTCCCGCACCGGGTCTTTGATATAACTGGTGCCGGGGATGTCCGTTTCCCGCCACACATCTTCGCAGATCGCAAAGCCGATCCGGTCTCCCCGGTACTCAAAAGCGGACCATTCCCGGCTGGGTTCAAAATTGCGGGCCTCGTCAAACACATCATAGGTGGGAAGCAGGGTTTTTAACTGCTCAAAGACCAGCTTCCCGTTCAGGATGACACCGTATTCGTTCACCAGGGATTTGCCCCGGGAGTAGGGATTCCGGTTCACAAAGCCAAGACCTACCGCTATGTCCGACGGCAGTTCCCTCTGGAGTATCCGGATGGCGCGGATGTTCATCTCCACAAAGCTATCCTGATCCAGGAGGTCCATGGGGGGATACCCGCAGATTGCCAGCTCCGGGAACAAAACCATATCGGCCTGGCATGTATTCCGGGCTTTTCGGGCAAAGTCCAGAATTTTTTCCCGGTTCCCGGAAAAATCGCCGATGGTGGAATTAATTTGGGCTATTGAAATACGCATGGAAAAGATATTAATGCTTTTATAAAGAAAAGTGAAGGGCTCCCCCCCCATGGACCCAAGTTGGGTTAGCAGGGACCCCCTTACTCAGTGTGTGTGTGTCCCCGAACCGTCTAGGGGTCCATGGGAGGGGCCTTGGGTTGCGGAACTTTGTTTTTTTGCCGATATGCCCATTACATAACATAGTTTATGCGTCCCCGGAAACCGCTTGCGCGGTAATCAGAAAGTTTAAGAGTCCATGGGGGCGGGCTGTGGCAAAGGGGAGGCTCCCCCCGAAATATCATGGAACTTGCGTTTTTTAGTAGAATTCTCCATTTTTTGTGTCTCTCCGTGTGTTTGTGCAGGATCTTCGCGGCTTAATGCCCCAAAGGGCGGGGGACGCGGGGCTGTTTCAACATTACTATGGGATAGAAAGACTATTTTTTTCGTTTTTTTGCATATTGCGGGGGTAAAAACTTGACTAAATACTTTTACTCTGTTATAGTATAAATATCAAGTAACTTTACAAGGAGAGTATCCAAATGGCAAAAGCCGTCAGAACGCCTGGGGAAGTAATAAAAGCCCAGGCTGCCGTCTACAACCTTTCTATTACCCAGTTAGCGGAGGGGATCAAAATCAGCCCCTCTGCCGCTAGGTTGTTGATCAACAACAAACTGCGGATCAGCGTTTCCTTCGCGCAGCGCCTTTCCAAGTTTTTCGGCAAAACCCCGAAGTACTGGATTGATCTGCAAACCACCTATGAGCTGAACGCTCTTTCCGAGGACAAGAAAGAAGCAGCCGTCCTCAAGACAATTCCCAGGGCGGTAAAAACGCCGGCGACCAAGAAAGCAGCGGCTAAAACGACTGCGAAAAAAACCACCGGCAGGAAGGCCGGGCCGGGAAGACCCGCCAAGAAAGTTGCTGCGAAGCCCGTTGCGGCCAAGAAAGCGGCCGCCAAGAAAGCTCCCGCCGGGAAGACAGCGGCAAAAAAGACCGGCGCTCCCAGGGGCAGGAAACCGGTTAAGAATGTTGCGCCTAAAGCGGCAAGCCCGGCGCCTGATCCGGTCCCGGCTCCCTCATCGCCCTGGACCCCCGGTTCCGAATACTAGAAGTTTGTCGCGCTTCGCGCATAAATCATCGAATCAACAACCTCGCCCTGAAGGGCGGGGTTGTTGATTCCCTGCAAACTGCATAAAGACGCCGGATAATCGGGGATTTCTGCATATTCATGCAAAAATCCCACAGCATCCTGGACAAGGTTTTGGAACAAGCTCAAGGAACCTGCGGGGCTGCCGCCTGTTTGTTCCGCTTCCCTGCCGGTTTCCCTATCCGCGGATAGGTTCCAAGCCTTCTGATTTTCAGTTCTTCCAGGGAAAAATCAATCCTTTTATGCTGCGGTTTCCTGTTTTTTCACGTTCCTCCTCAAGGAGGATGTTCCAGGGAATTTTTCTGCGCCCGGGGTTTGCCTCAAGCCAGTCGTATTTAAGAAGCCTGAGCCGCAGCGCCTCGTCGAGAAATAACAGAAGCCCTCCAGGACCGGGCAGGAGCATGAACAGGGGCAGCGAAAGAGCCAGAATCGCCAGGGATACGGCGCCGGCGAGGATGCAGAAAAGGGTATTGTCGAAAAGAATGAGGAAGCATTTTTTAATGATTTTCCCCGGCTTCGTGTCCAGCCGGGATCGTATGGGAAGGTAAAACTGCAGGGCCAGGCTTACTGTCAGCATGGTCCAGAAGAGGAAGCAGCCCAACAGCAGCCCTGCGAAGGAGCCAAGGCTGAAGTAAAAGGGGATTGCCACGGCGGTCAGAAAGAATCCCAGGACGCAGAGGAGGCCCAAAAGGAGGCCCGCCGGCCAGGCGGCAGCGAGGTTACGGATGAAATCGGCAAAACCAAAGGAGCCGTAATCCGACAGGGCCTTGAGGCAAAGGGAGGCGGCGGAAAGATACACGCAGCAGCAAAGCAGGCAAAGCGCCATAAGCCCCGTTGACAGGGGGGCGGCATTAAGCAGGGGGGAAAGGATGATCCCGGCAAGAAAAAGGACCAGGAACCCCAGGTTTATAAGGGCTATTTTGAACAGGTTATCCCATAAATCATAAAAGGTTTTTTTAATGAGGAATCCAAACATGGGCCTACTATATGCCAAAACAATGTCCGGGTCCAGCATCCCCTAGAATAAGCGGAAAAACGCCGCTTTCATTGTTAAATATATGGAAGAATCATCCATTACGTGTTAGATTATAATATGTGGAGAAACCGGAGGAACTCGACCAGCAGACAGGCGAACAGGAAAAGGATCTCTTTGTCCGGATATTCAGGCAGTTAAGCGCCAGCGAAGATCCCTATCAGTCTATTTCGGGAATTTTAAAGGACACCTGCGATTTTTTCGGGTTTTTCGCCGCCTTTGTCTATGAGGCGGATCATGCCAGGGTGTTTCACCTGTTTGAACAGTACCGCGCCTCCGAAGCAGGACTGCGGGAAACCATGGTTCTTTCGGACTATTTAAGCCGGGAGGACATACAGGAACTGCAAATTAAGCCCGGCGAGGTTGTCTATCTTAACTCCTGGAAAACTTCCCTGGGTTCAAGGTTTTTGAAACTGTTTTCCGCAAAAACCCTGATTATGATTCCCATCTTTACCGATCAGAAAGAGCCCACCGCATTAATCGGGATGCTGGACCGGCGGCACCCTGTCAGGCTGACCAAGCGGGAAATTGTCGACGCCGACGCGGTGCTCTCGGTGCTTGCGGGGCATATTAAAATGCGGGTCTACCAGAAGCGGCTGGAACGCGCCTATTCATCCCTGACCAACATGATCGACAAGGCGGGGCTGGAAATCTACGTGAACGATTTTTATACCCATGAAATTCTCTTTATCAACGAATCGCTGGCCGCGCGCTGGGGCGGGGCGGAAAAACTCCTGGGTATGCCCTGCTGGAAGGCCCTGTATCCCTCGCGTAAAGGGGAGTGCGACTTTTGCCCCAAGGCGCAGTTGATTGACGAAAAGGGGGAACCTGCCCAGACCTATACCTGGGATATGCAGCGGCCCTCCGACGGCGCCTGGTTCAGAATGGTGAGCGCCGCCATAAAATGGATAGACGACAGGCTTGCCCATGTGGTAAGCAGCGTCAACATTACGGAGAACAAGTACAACGAGATGCTGATACGCCGCCTGGCGGAGATTGACGTATTGACTTCCCTGCCCAATCGGGGGAAACTGGTGGAGGATCTGAACAGTATCCTGGCACAGGGCATAGAGGAAAATTACCAGGGCTATCTGATTTTCATGGATTTGGATGACTTTAAAAATGCCAACGACACCTATGGTCACATAGCCGGAGACGCATTGCTGCGGCAAATAGGCCAGTTTTTGATGAACGAGAGCGCCGCCCTGGGCGCCGCTTACCGTTATGGCGGGGATGAATTTGTTATCATTGCTTTAGGCAAAACCAGGGAGGATCTGGGCCGCATCAGGGATCTGCTGTTGAGCCGGTTTTCCAGGGAATGGCACGTTGAGGATAATACGATTTTCTGCGGGGTCAGCATCGGGGCGGTTACAATACCCCGGGGGGGCAAAACGGCGGAGGAGCTTATTTATGCCGCGGATATGGCAATGTACGAGGTTAAAAAAAGCGAGAAACATGGGTTCCGTTTGGCGGTCCTGGGTTAAGGTATGCTAAAACCTGAAGATTACAATGCCGACTGGCCCGATATGCCCTATCCCAATTTTTCCGCGTGGCTCGAAGCTATTGCCTCCCGGTGGAAGGGCAAAACCGCCTTCTATTACCGGTCCGGCAAGCAGAAGGAATTTACCCTCTGGTCCTTTTCCCGTCTGGCGGAGGAAAGCCGGCGCATAGGCCGGGGATTGCTGGCCGCAGGACTGGCCAAGGGCGACCGGGTTGCCCTGTGGGCCGAAAACCGGCCCGAGTGGATGGCCGTCTGGCTTGGCGCGGCGGTGGCGGGGCTGGTGGTTGTGCCCATCGACATACTCCTTCCCGACAACGAATGCGCCAATCTCTTGAAGATGACCGGCGCGGCCGCTTTTTTTTATTCCCCCAGGAAGCGGGACTTTGCGGCGGAGTTTCTTGCTTCGGGCGGCGCCGGGACGCCGGTGAAGGCCGCGGTCTGCATCAGCCCGGAGGAGGACCCTTCATTTAAAGGCTTCGGCGCGGACGCGGGGGATCAGAGACTTCCCGCTCCGGAGGAAATTGCCCCCGGCGATCCGGTGTCCATCGTCTTTAGCTCCGGCACCACAGGTTTCGCCAAGGGAATAACCCTGAGCCACAGGGGGATCATCGTCAATGCCAACGCCGCAATCCATATGCTGCAGCCCGTCTCCTGGGATGTTTTTATTTCCGTGCTGCCCCTGCACCATACCTATCCTACCACGTGTTCCTTTATTTCCCCCCTTTCCGTGGGAGCCGCCACCGTGGTTGTGGAAAAACTGGTGGGGAAGGTGGTGATCGACGATATCCGCGATGCCCGGGGGAGTTTTCTCGTCGCCGTGCCCCTGCTCTATGACAAGGTTATGGCGGGGATACAGCAGGGCTACAATGCCCTGCCCCCTCTTGTGCGGGCGGTTCTGAATCCCCTGCGGAAAAAAGCCCTGGCGGAGGCCCGCAGGGGCAACCCTGAATTTGGCCGGCGGGTTTTTAAGTTTATCCGGAAAAAGGCCGGGCTTGGATCCGTCAGGATCATGGTGGCCGGAGGCGGCCCCCTAAGCCCCAAAACCGCGGACTTTTTCGATTCCCTGGGCTTTAACATAGTGCACGGTTACGGCATGAGCGAAAACGGCCCCCTGATCAGCGTAAACACCCCCCGGTATAAAAACAACGTTTCTGTGGGCCTGCCGGTGAAGGACACCGAGGTGAAGATCCTGGACAAGAACGAAGACGGCGTTGGGGAGATTATAGTAAAATCCCCCTCCCTCATGCTTGGGTATTACCAGGATCCCGAAGCCACCGCGGATGCCTTTACCGGCGACGGTTACTTAAAAACCGGGGATCTGGGGTATATTGACGAACAGGGCTTTATCTTTATTAACGGCAGGAAAAAGAACCTCATTGTCAGCTCCGGGGGCAAAAATATCTATCCCGAGGAAATTGAAGCCCGCTTTAACGCCTCCCGGATCATTGCGGATATCCTGATAGTGGGCCGGAGGGAGCCGGACAAGGGCAGGGAACAGATTTTCGCCGTGGCGGTTCCCAACATGGAAACCCTGGGCGAGGATTATCCGGGCCGGGAACTGGACGACGCCTTTATTCGCGGCCTGGTGAAGGATGAAATCGACGCGGTGAACCGCGGCTTGCCGGGGTACCAAAAAGTAGGCGGCTTTATCCTCCGCCGGGAACCCTTTGAAAAGAACGCCCAGGGGAAAATACGCCGCTTTTTTTACAAAGACTACGCGCAGTAAACAAGAGTGATGCTATAAGTGAAAAAAGGAAAAGAAGCGGATGATTGTATACGTGCTATTGGGCCTCCTTCCGGCGCTGGGTATTCTTATGCTGATCCTGGGCCGTCCGCAAAAAAAACAGGCGGAGGCGCATACGTCCCTGCGGCAGTTTCAGGCGCAGGGAAGGGCGGCGGGGTTTTCGTCCGGTGAGATTCGCCGCCTCAGGGAGATGGCGCTGCGATCCGGAAAGATCAACCCCTTCTCCCTTTTTCAATCCGCGGAACTGATGGACCATTGTATCCGCTCCCTGGCGCGGGCTATGCGGCGCGGCGGGGATAACAACCCGGCGGCAGAGCAGAATCTTATCTCGAAGCTCTATGAATGCCGGAAAAAAATCGAGGCCGAAGGGCCAAAGCGGGGACTCATTACTTCCCGTGAAATCGAAGCGGGCCAAAACCTGCGGGTGGTCTCCGATGCCGTTATATACCGGTCCCAGGTTATTAAAAACGCCGATCAGTACCTGCTCGCAACCAGGCCGGTCAACCCCGAATTGCGGTCCGCGCCTTCCTGGCTGGGGCGGAAAATTTCGGTGTATTTCTGGAAGGAAGAAGACGCGGGCTATGTGTTTGATTGCAAGGTTTTGGACGAGGCGCTCATCAAAGGCGTCGCGGCTGTTCAGCTAAGCCATTCGAAGGATCTTTTCAGAACCCAAAAACGAAGATCCCTGCGGGTTAAGACCCACAAATTGACGTACCTCTACCTTTTAAACGACGGCGCCCCTTCGGATACGCTGGAAACCAGGCCGGGGCTGAAGTGCTTTGTGGAGGATCTCTCCGACACCGGCTGCGCGGTGACCATAGGGGGCAAGGCGGGCAAGGGCCTGCGGGTTAAGCTCCAGTTTGAGCTTAACAAAAAGCCCTTCAGCATGAGCGGCACGGTCCGTTCCGTGGACTACAACGGGGAAACGAACCGCTCCCTGCTGCATATAGAGGCGGATCCCCTAAGCCAGGAAGCGAAGAATGCCATATTCGCCGAGATGTTCGATGCCGCGCCTTCAAGGTGAATTTTTATCGCCGCTAAAGCATTTTGTGCCGCAGATCCATAGTAGGGGCAGGAGAGATCTATACCACATGAAACTGCCGCCTGTTCTTTGCGCCGCCCTGGGAGCCGCCCTTGGCTATTATGTCCTGGGGGCATTGCCCGCTGAGGCCCGGCCCCGCTGGGTTCTGGCCCTGCTGCTGTTCGCCGCCGCCCTGGCCTCTTTGAGCCGGGTCCTGGCGCTCGGTTGGGGAAGCCCCTCCCCCGGCTTTTTTCGCGGGGCGTTTCGCCGGACGGAACGCCGAATTCACCGCAGGGCCCTGGCTCTGGCCGCGGGGCTGATCCTGGGAACCGCCGCCGCGGCCCTTTCCCTGGCAGGCGCCCCCCGCCTGGGGCTTCCCCTGGAGGAAGTCCGGGGTATCGCCGGCATCCTGGACGAGGACCCCCGGGAAACCAGGGGCGGCGGCGGCATGGGCGGCCTGGCTCTGCGGAGCGTGACCGGGGAAGGGGGGCTCCGCGCCTCCGCCCGGGGACGGGTTACGGTGTTTTTCCCCGGGGAGGCCCTGCCCCGGCTGCGGGACTTTGGCCGGGGAGCGGAGGTCTTTGTTGAGGGCGGCTTTGCCGAGGACGGCGCGGGTTCCGGCGGCCCGTTCCGGGCGCGGTCAACCCATATCGTAAACCCGGCTCCGGCCTGGGAACAGCGGCGCACCGGGATACGGCTGGCGCTGCTGGAAAAGCTGGAGGGCCATAGCTGGGGCGGCCTGGGGGCGGCGCTGCTCCTGGGGGTAAAGGACAATCTGGACGGCGAGTTGGCAAAAAAATACCAGGCCGCGGGCTGTTCCCATGTGCTGGCCCTGTCCGGAATGCACCTGGCTGTTGTGGCAGCCCTGGCGGCGTTCTTCCTCCGCAAGCCCCTGGGGCTCAAGGCGGCGGCGGCGCTGGGGGCGGTTCTCATCCTGCTCTACGTGGGCCTCATAGGGGTCCAGCCTTCCCTGGAGCGGTCGGCCATTATGTACCTCCTGGGCGCGGCCGCGGTTTGGGGCTTCCTCCCCCGGCAGCCCCTGTCCCTGCTCGCCATGGCCTTCCTTATCCAGCTTGTCATCCGGCCCGCCGCGGGGAACAGCATATCCTTCATCCTGTCCTACCTTGCCCTCCTGGGAATACTGACGGCGGGGGAATTCCTCCACGGGCTGCTCCGGGGCCGCCTGCCGGAATTTCTGGCGTCTCCCCTGTCCGCGTCTTTGGGCGCCTACCTGGCGACACAGGCGGTGGTTGCCGGTTTCGGCGTAGTCAGGCCGGCGGGGATACTGGCGGGGCTTATCATCGTTCCCCTTACCACGGTATTTATGATCGCCGTCATGGTTGCCCTGCCGATCAGCTTTCTATCCCCCTTTTTGATGCCTTATCTGAGCATGGCCCTGAGTTTGTGCTACGGCCTCCTGGAGCGCGTGGTCTCCCTGGCCGCCCTGGTTCCGGGCATTGCCGCCGAAGGCTGGGCGCGGGAGATCCTGCTGACCCTGCTGGCCGCGGGGCTCTGCCTGTGCCCGGGCTACCCCTACAGCGTACGGAGGCGGACCATTGCCCCCTTCGCTTAACTACGATTCGCCCCAGGCGATCCGGGCCTGGTTGGACCAAAGGGGTCTGGGGATGCGTAAACAGTTGGGCCAGAATTTCCTGATAAACGGCGAGGCCCGGCGGAAGCTCCTGGACGCTTTGGCAATAGGGCCGGGGGACCGGGTCTGGGAAATAGGTCCCGGTCTGGGGGCCATGACCGCCGGGCTGCTGGAACGGGGCGCAGAGCTAAGCGCCTTCGAGCTTGACCGGGGTTTCATCGCGGCGCTGGAGGAATTTTTCGGCGGGCAGAGGGGCTTTACGCTGATCCCCGGGGATGTGTTCAAGACCTGGCCTGCGGCCCGGGCCGCCCTGGGGACGGAGGCCGGGAAAGCGCCCTTCCTGTTGGGGAACCTCCCCTACAGCATCGCCGGGGCGCTGTTGGCGGACTTTATAGAAAAGAACTGTTTTTTTACGCGGATGGTGGTTACGGTCCAGAGGGAAGTTGCCCGGCGCATGATCGCCAAACCGGGAACCCCGGAGTATTCCTCCCTCTCCGTGCTTTGCGCCTCCGCCTATACCGTGAGCCCCTTGATGGTCCTCAAGGGCGCCTCCTTCTACCCCGCCCCAAGGGTCGATTCCCAGGGAGTCCGCCTTGATCTCCGTTCCGACACCGATCCCGCGGGCTATCCTCCGGCGTTTAAGTCCCTGGCGCGGGGCCTCTTTTCCTCCCGGCGAAAAACGATAAAGAACAACCTGCAAAAATATCTCAATTCCCGTATACTTACAGGCGGGGGAGCCGGGGATCTGGCCCTGGATATGCTGGAAAGGACCGGCATCAGGGCCAATGAGCGGGCGGAGAACCTGGGTCTGGAGGAATTTGTCGCCCTGGCAGCGGCGCTGCCGGAAACAGGCAAAGGGAACGGGGCTTTCCCACAATTCAGTTAGGTTTGGGAAAACCCCGAACTTTTGATGTATGCACAATTTCCGGAGGGAATGCCATGGGGATTGCGGAGGCGGTTGAAGCGCTGCAGGAGCGGATAGCAAGGGCTTGTGAACGATGCGGCAGGAAGCGGGAGGAGATTAGCCTCCTGGGGGTCTCAAAATTTCACGGCGCCGCGGCGCTGGAAGAAGCCTGGAACGCCGGGATCCGCCTTTTCGGGGAGAGCCGGGTCCGGGAGGCGGCTTCTAAATTTGCCGGTTTTAAACCCGGCCATCCGGGGGCGGAACTCCACCTGATAGGCGCCCTCCAGCGCAACAAGGCTAAACTTGCCGTGGACCTCTTCGACATGGCGCAGTCCGTGGACCGGGAGGAGCTTATCGGGACCCTGGGCGCCTTGACGGAGAACCGGAAAGAGCCTTTAATGATCCTGCTGGAATACCACACCGCGGAGGAGTCAAAATCGGGATTTCCCGATACGGAGAGCCTGTTTCGGGGGGCGGAAAAGGCCCTGGGTTTTCCGGGCCTGAAGCTGCGGGGGCTTATGACCATAGCCCCCTACACCGGGGAGGAGGCGCGTATCCGCTCATCCTTTAGGGCAGCGGTTTCCGCCAGGGACGCGCTGGCCCTGCGTTTTCCCGGCGAGGACTGGTCCTGCCTTTCCATGGGCATGTCCGGGGATTTTGAAATTGCCATAGAGGAGGGTTCCACCCTGCTGAGAATCGGGACCGCCCTATTTGGAGAACGCTCTCCATGAAACGCCGCCTTGCGTTTTTGCTGCTCATCTTCCTCTGCGCGTCCACGGCCTATTCCCAATCCTCAAGCAGCCTCGGCATACCCGTGGCGGCCGCGGAGCCGAAAAAGCCGGTGTTTCCCCGGTGGGTCCTGGATCTCCGCCGGGCGGAAATTGTCGCCTTCGGCGCCTTCCCCTTCGCGATGTTCTTCTCGATTTTTGCGATGGACACCTACCGCTCCGCCACCCACGACTGGGACAGCCGCTATTACCCCTGGCCCATGAAGGGACCGGGCGCCATTGAAATGGACACCGATGAGCATATGCTGACCCTGGGAATCGCCGCAGCCGGCTCCCTGGCCGTAGCCCTGGCGGATCATATAATTGTTCAGGTTAAACGGGCCAGGGCGGAAAAGCAACGGCTGGAACTGCCCGAGGGCGATCTTATCATCCTTCGCAAACCCTGGCCGCCCGAAACGGAAGCCGCGGGGGATGACGCGCCCGGAGAAACTGCCCCGGATCAGGGCTCCGGAGCGGAAACTGAGGCGGACAGCGCCCCCTGATGCCCGGCTATTCCTGCACCGTGGAAGGGAGCTTTGACGCGCTCCGGCTGGATCGCTATGTGGCGGAGGATCTGAAACTCCTCACCCGCTCCCAGCTTAAAACAAAACTGCTCGGCGCGAAGCTGAACGGCAGGGCTGCCAAACTTTCCAGGCTTGTCAAGCCCGGGGATCTTCTGGAACTCGATTGGGCCGATCCGGAACCCCTGACCTTGCTCCCCGAGGACATTCCCCTGGCCATACTCTACGAAGACGACCGGGTGGCGGTCCTCGACAAGGCCCAGGGCATGGTGGTCCACCCCGGCGCGGGAAACCGCCGCGGCACCCTGGCCAACGCCCTGCTCTACCGCCGCCTTGCCCGGGGCGGCCCGCCCGGCGCTTCCGGCTCCGTCCCCGGAACCTGCCGCCCCGGCATAGTCCACCGCCTGGACAAGGACACCTCCGGGGTTATTATCGCAAGCTACGACGACGCTGCCCTGGCATTTCTGGCGGATCAGTTCAAAGCGCGGACCGTGAAAAAGACCTATGCCGCCATAGTCCGGGGGACCCCTGCGGAAAAGGCGGGGGTCGTGGCAACCCGCATAGCCCGGGACAGCCGGAACCGCAAACGCTTTGCCGTCTCGGCGGACCGGGGCAAGCCCGCGCTTACCCGCTACCGGGTGATCCGTTCCTGGGGCGCCTACTCCCTGCTGGCCCTCCGGCCCCGCACCGGACGCACCCACCAGCTCCGGGTCCACCTCCGCCACCTGGGCCACCCCGTCCTGGGGGACAGCGTCTACGGCATTCCGGACAAACAGTTCCCCGCAGCGACGCTGATGCTCCACGCCCTGACTCTGGCCCTTACCCTCCCGGGCCGGGACGCGCCGAGCCTTTTTAAAGCGCCCCTCCCTGTCCGGTTCAGGGACCTTATCGCGGCCATGCCGAAACCGCCCTTGCGGTGATTCAAATCCCACAGGCTCCTAGCAGCCTGTTGCACTTGTGGGTATTTTTGTATATTCATACAAAAATACCCCGATTCACGGGCTGCTAGAACACCGGGAACGCCTCAAACCCCGCGTCTTTGAGCCGCATGATGGTCCGGTTGGAGTCCTCGCCGGGCGCCACGCTCACCGCCCAGTACACCGCGCCGTTGACCGGCTTGCGGCTCACCGTCGCGGCAAAGCCTTTGGCGGCCAGCCGGTCCGCCGAGGCGTGGGCGTTCTCCTCCCGGCTGAAAAGCCCGGTTTGCAGGGCCCGGGGTCCGCTCAGGTCCGCCGCGGCGGGCGCGGGGCTCAGCTCGTACTGCCGGGGAATTGCCGGAGGCTGGGCGGAAACGGGGGGGCCGATGACGACGTTCCCCCGGCCCGGGTAGAGGAACCACAGGGGGCGGCCCTGGGCGGAGACCTTTCCGGTCCCCGGAGCGGAGCCGTCAATCACCCTGGCGGTGGCGGAGCTGGCGCCGGTGGAGGCAAGGGCTGCCGCCGCCTCGCTCTGGAGGATCCGCGCTTCCGGACTGTCGGGGAATTCCGTCAACACCTGGGTCCGGTAGGCTTCGTCGCCATAGATCCGCCAGAAGGTGTAGTAAATGGCCGGGCGGTACTCCGCGTATTCCGGCTTCGGCAGCAGGGCGTACAGGGCGGCGGCGCTGCCGGAGCGAAACACCTCTATTTGGGCGCCGATGTAGTGGGCGTCCCGAAACGCCCGGCTGTCCTCGGCGCCCCCGGCAATGACCCCCAGCAGAACGTCCGACGCGGCGGCAAACTCGCCCAGGGCCAGGTAACAGAGGCTGCTTTCCAGCAGGCTCTGGTCATCCCGGTTTTCCCTGTCCGCCAGGGCCGCTTCGCGCCAGGCGCGGGCCGCGGCGTCCACGTTTCCTGAAAGCCGCTGGAGCCGGGCCAGCTTTATGTAGGCTTCCCGCCGTTCCGCTCCGGTCAGGGTGGTCTCCAGAGAGCGTTCAATGTTCCTGATTTCCACGGCCAGGGGAGAGGGATTCCTGTCCGCTCCCTGGCCGAAAGCTGGGGCGCCCGCACACAGCAACGCTGACAGGGCGCATACAAAGCGCCGGTTAATCGATGCCATAGGGACCGCCCGCCACCGGGACTTCCGGGAGCGCCTCGTCCTTGCCCTGTTTTTTCTTCGGCGCCGGATTTTCGCGGTTTTTGTTTCTCCGGGATCGCTTGAGACCCGCGGAAACGGCAAAGGGGATGGAACAGAGTATCCCCAGCACAAAGGCCGCAAAAACGGGGAAAAACACCGGCACCGGCTCCGGGGTTTCCCAGAAGCCGAAGGAGATTACGCAGCGGTTATCCAGGTTCAGCCCGACAAATCCAAGAAAAACCACCAGAATAAGCGCTATTCCAATCAGTCGCCACATAGAATCTTTGCCTCCTCTTG
>JAIROB010000062.1 GCA_031257695.1 Treponema sp.
GCTAACCGTGGACAACGACGCCGGCGGCAGCCTGGAGTTCCGCTTTGCCTTTTCCCCCTCCTTTATTCTTGAGGCGGGGATAGACGGCGTATTCGACTTCAGCGGCGCCCGGTTCGCCCGTAACCCCGGGGATCTGCGCGGCGGCTTCGCCCTCATCTTCAAACCCGGAATGTAGGAACATTAAGGAGGTAATCGAGCCGTAAGGAACTGTACAGAAATAACATGACCCTTTGGTCATGTTATTTCTGTATTGCATAAGCAATTAAGAATAAAATGCTGTGCATTTTATTCTTGTACAGTTCCTAAGGATCTCCCCCCTACCGCCTCTCCCCCGCTTATAGTAAGATTGCGGGGATGGTTTACGAAAAATGCCTGGCGGCCTATAAAAACAAACCGGTCCTGGTGGTCGAGACCGGCGAAAAGATCGGCATATCCCTGCCCGGGGGGGAAAAACTGAGGGTTCGGGAGAAGGATATTGAATTCCTCCATCGGGGGCCCTGCGGACAGGCGGATATTGATGCGCTTTCCGTGGGCGTAAGGTCCGCTGACGCCGATGTTAAGGGCGCCTGGGAACTGCTGGCGGGGGCTACGGTTTCCCTGCAGGATCTGGCGGAACTGGTCTATGGGGAATTTACGGCGCAGTCGGCCTGGGCCGCCTATGTCGTGCTGCAGGAGGGGCTGTACTTTACCGGCGCCGCGGCAGCGCTGACCGGCCGGGACGCGGCCGCGGTGGAGGCGGACGAAGGGCGGTGGAAGCTCAAACGGCAGGATCAGGCCGACCGGGAGGCTTTTCTGAAACGGCTTGCGTCCAACGCCCTGGACCTGCCGGGGGACGGCCGCTTTTTGCAGGACGTGGAGGCCCTGGCCTACGGCCGCGCCGAAAATAGCCGCACCATGCGGGACCTGGGCAGGCAGGAAACTCCCCTGGAAGCGCACCGGCTCCTCCTCTCCGCCGGGGTCTGGACCCCCTGGGTGAACCCCCACCCCGCGCGCTTCGGCATCAGTCAAAGCCCGTCGCGGTTCCCCCCGGACCCGCCCCCGGCTGACGAAAGCCGCCTGGACCTGACCGGCCTTGCCGCCTATGCCATTGACAACCCCTGGAGCCATGATCCGGACGACGCGGTGTCCCTGGAGGGGGATGCGCTCTACGTCCATATCGCCGACCCTGCGGCGTCCATTCTCCCCGGCAGCCCCGCGGATCTGGATGCCCGGGGCAGGGGGGCCACCCTCTACCTTCCGGAAGGCGCGGTCCCCATGCTTTCCGGGGAAGCTCTGGCCCGGTACGCCCTGGGTCTTACCGCGGACGAGGGCGGCGGGGTTTCCGGCGCCCCAAACCCCGCGCTTACCTTTAAATTGCGCCTCGCCGCTTCCGGCGCTATCGAGGATGTGGAGATCTTCCCCAGCCTGATCCGGGTCACCCGGCTTAGCTACGCCCAGGCGGACGCTTTGCTTTTCGCCGCGGATGCCGGTTCTGAAACCGGGGCCGGCCTGACCGGGCTTTTGCGGGCGGCGTATCGCAACCGGGAGCGCCGGGTTGCCGCCGGCGCGGTGATGATAGATCTGCCGGAAACCCATATTGCCGTGGGGGAGAAAACAATTTCCATAGAGCGTATCGAAACCCATACGTCCGCTCTTCTGGTCCAGGAATGTATGCTCCTGGCGGGGGAAGGCGCGGCGCTCTGGGCTCTCCGCCAGCGGCTTGCCTTTCCCTTTGTCAGCCAGGAGACGGGGGACCTCCCCGGGGAGCCGCTTCCGGGCATGGCCGGTTCCTATCAGCTCCGCCGGTGTATGCGGCCCCGGACCCTCTCGGTTAAGCCCGGCCTCCACTGGGGTCTCGGGCTGGAGCAGTACACCCAGGTCACCAGCCCCCTGCGCCGCTACACGGATCTCCTGGCCCACCAGCAGATACGGGCGCGGCTGCAGGGCCGGGAGCCCCTGGACGCGGACGCTGTCCTGCTCGCCCTGGCCGCGGGGGAAGCGGCGGCCGCGGCCACGGTCCAGGCTGAACGGGCTTCCCGGGCGCATTGGACTGCGGTGTACCTTCTGGACAAGAAGGACTCCCGGTGGGAGGGGGTCGTGCTGGAAAAGAAGGGAAGCCGGGCTGTGGCGGCGATCCCTGCGCTGGGCCTGGAAACCCAGGTTGCCGCGGGATCGGGCGCGGCCCCCAACGATACCCTGGAACTGGCCCTTGCTTCGGTCAAAATTCCCGAATCGGAAATGGTCTTTGTTCCGGCCTAGAAACCAAAATATCCACAGGGCGAATTCGTTTTTCCTCCCTTGACGTAAGATGATTTTACTATAGAATTGTTGTTATATGAGTGACTATCTGGATCCTAATAATGAAGAACTTCTCAAAGATTTTTTCAGTGAAGCTCAAATGCAGGTTGACACCCTGGAGCAGAACATCCTGGTGCTTGAGAATGAAGGCGGCAACAAAGACGCGGTGGACGAGATATTCCGGGCGGCCCATACCTTAAAAGGCGGTTCGGCGACTGTGGAGATGATGGAACTCTCCCATTTTACCCACATGGTTGAAGATGTTCTGGACGCCATTCGTTCTGACCAGGTGGTGGTCAACGAGGATGTGGTGGACACCCTTCTGGCGGCTATTGACATTATCAAGGCCATGCTCGGCCAGCGCATGGAAGGGGCGGTGTATCAGGAGGACACTTCCGAAATGGAGGGCCGCCTGGAAGCGCTGATCCCCGAAAGCTCCAAGGGCAAAAAAGGCTCCGCTGCTGCGTCCAAACCCGCGGCTCCCGCTCCCGCGCCGGCAAAGCCTCCCGCTCCCGCGGCAAACGCCGGGGGGCTTTCCGAGGAAGAGCTGCGGGAATTATGGGAGTCCGTGGAGGGAGGTATGCCCGTTTACCGGGTTGCCGTTGTTTTTGACGAAAACAGCCTCATGAATACCGTAGGCGGCATCCAGGTTTACGCGGCCCTCAAAAGCGACGGCATGGTGCTCAGGACGCTGCCGGATTTTGAGCAGCTCTACGAAGATAATTTCTTCCCCACGGTTGACTACTATATTGCCAGCACGAAAACGCCGGAGGAGCTTAAAAAACGGGTGATCATCCCCGACGTGTCCCTTTCCGCGGAGATTACGGACCTGGGCAAACCTGCGGGCGCCCCGGCCGCGCCCAAACCGGCTGAGCCCCGGAGCGCCGCGCCCGAGCCGGTTCCCCCTGCGGCTGAGCCCGGACCGGCCGCGCCTGCCGCGGACGCGCCTGCCGCGGACGCGCCTGTCGCGGCCCCCGCAAAATCCGCCGCGGCCGCGGCTGCGGCCGGCGAAGACGCCAAGAAGGCCGGCAAAGAGGCGGGGTCCATACTCAGGGTCGATTCCAAGCGTATCGACGACCTCCTCAACCTGGTGTCCGAGGCGGTCATCACCAAGGCCACCTTCAACCAGATAAGCAACCAGTTTAGCGATCTGGTAAACGACCTCCACAGCATAGAGACCCAGTACCGGGATAAAATCAAGACCCTGTTTGACAGCCTGCCCGATTATTTGGACAGTATCCAGGAGGGACGTTCCATCAAGGATATCCGCAAGGAGATCACCGAGGAGTACGGGGATATTTTTACCCTCTTTGACAGCTTTGAGGCCTCCCTGAAAAACAACATGGGCAAGTTCCGGTCCACCTC
>JAIROB010000162.1 GCA_031257695.1 Treponema sp.
GCATGGCCGAATTGGCAAAGCTGCCGGGGCTGCGCCTCATCGGAACCGCGCCCCATAAAGCCGGCGTATTGTCCTTTGTGCTGGAGGGCTACGAAAACGAAGCGGTGGGAGCATACCTGAACAGCCAGGGCATCGCGGTCCGGACGGGGCACCACTGCGCCCAGCCGACGGTGCGGAGCTTCGGCCTGGAAGGCACAGTGCGGCCCTCGCTGGCCTTCTACAATGCCCCCGGGGAAATCGACGCCCTGGTCAAGGCGCTGTCCGGCCTGGCGCGGCGGCGATAATTGGAAGGCGGCAAGTGGAAACTACTGAGGATATCCGGAAAAAGCATTTGGTAAATCTGCTGGTAAAAAGTTATCAGGAGCACGAGGGGATCATCAAGGTTGACACCGGGTATCAACTGAACCGGACCGTGATTCTTGAGGTGTTAGAAAAACTGCGGAGCCTTATATTCCCCGGATACTTCGGGCGGCGGAACATTTCAGCCGGATTGGTGGAGTACTACGCGGGGGAACTGCTGGAAGACGTGTGCTACCACCTTCCCCGGCAGATCTCCCGCGCGCTCCGGCACACGGAACGCTACCGGGCCGCGGACAAAAAAGAGACCGACGCCAGGGCGGAGGAGCTTACCTTTGCCTTCCTGTCCACGCTGCCGGAAATCCGCGGCTATCTGGCCATGGACATAACAGCGTCCTACGACGGGGATCCCGCGGCGTTCAGCATAGACGAGATCATCTCGTCCTACCCCGGGATCTACGCCATCATGGTGAACCGGCTGGCGCACGAGCTCCACAAGCTGGGGGTCCCCCTTATCCCCCGGATCATGACCGAGCACGCCCACAACGTTACCGGCATAGACATACACCCCGGAGCGACCATAGGGCACCACTTTTTTATCGATCACGGCACGGGGATCGTCATCGGCGAAACCACGGAGATAGGCAACTTTGTCAAACTCTACCAGGGGGTGACCCTGGGCGCCCTCTCCACCAGGGGAGGCCAGGTCCTCAAGGAAGTGAAGCGCCACCCCACCATCGAAGATCACGTGACAATCTATTCCGGGGCCTCGATCCTGGGGGGCGGCACCGTCATCGGCGAGGGGGTGGTCATCGGCAGCAACGCCTTTGTCACCAAATCGGTGCCGGAAAAGACCAAGGTCAGCGTCAAAAACCCGGAGCTCCAGTTCAAGGCGGATGAACAGACGGACAAGTGGGAACAGAAGGAATTTTTACAGGACGACATTTTTGACTACATGATCTGAAACCTCCGGCAATACGCTTCGGAATTTGGGCGCATTGCGCGGCTGGGGCCACAGCCCGGCAAAGTACGCCATTTTCAACTTTTTTTGAAAATTTTTCCGCAAACCCATTGACAAGGTTTTCCCCTTTCTCTATGTTAGTTTAATATAATACTGTTATTTTTATCTAACATAAGGAGTTTGAGATGAAGAAGGTAGCAATCGTCTATTGGAGCAGCAGCGGCAATACCGAGGCCATGGCAAAATCGGTGGCCAAGGGGGTAACCGAAGGGGGCGGCGAGGCTATCCTCAAGACCCCGGATGTCGCTTCCGCGGATCTGGTGCGGGAGGCGGATTCCCTGGCTTTCGGGTCCCCCGCCATGGGGGATGAGGCTCTTGAGGAAGACGAGATGGAGCCCTTTATAGCGTCCCTGGGCGCGGACATTCTCAAGGACAAGCCCCTGGGGCTCTTCGGCTCCTATGACTGGGGGGACGGCCAGTGGATGCGGACCTGGGTTGCGCGGATGAAGGGCCTGGGCGCGGCCCTTGACGGCGAGGGCATTATCGCCCAGCTTGTGCCCGGCGATGCGGAGCTTGCCCAATGCTATGAACTGGGGAAAAGGCTGGCCGGCTGATCCATGGAAAATTCCGCGGCGCAGGAACGGTGTCTTAATAAACGCGCGCTGGCAAACATATATCAGGCCGCGCTGCGGATCCGGGGGGAACGAAACCGGCTGGAATTCTTTATACGCTGGGCGGCAGGGCCCGTCATTGGCGGGGTCAAGCCGGCTTCCATGGCGCGTTTGCCCCGGGACGAGCTAGGCAGGGCCTGGAACTCCTGGGGGGAAGAACTCTGCCGGGCGCTGGATGTTTCCGTAGTGATTCTGCGGCAAAATCCCGGGGGCTCCCTGTTGCTGCTGTACCGGCCGCGGATGCTGCGAAGGGCGCTCAAGGGCCCCTCGGGACGGCGCCTGAGTTCCCTTTCGTACCCCGTGGGGTCAGGGCTGGATCCCTGTCTGGCTTATCTGGCAGACCGGTTTTCCGATCCGGCCCGGTTCCCCCACGAAGTGGGAATCTTCCTGGGGTACCCGCTGGAGGATGTCATTGCCTTCTGCGCGGGAAATTCCAGCCCCCACGACTGCCGGGGTTACTGGAAGGTGTACCACCGCCCGGAAAAGGCTAAACGGGCCTTTGCCTGTATGGACAGGGCCCGGGTAAAAGTTGCGGGGGAATTTTTCCCCCCCCTTATTAAGGCTATTGCTGAACGCTCCTTGCCGCACACCTCTCTCGGCAAGGCGCTTTCAGATGGTATAGGGTAATTTAAAAAACACACTCTCTCCGTAGTTCCCGGAAACGCATCCCGCGACACAATGTGTTTCCGGGTTTTTTTGTCAGCCTAATAGCGGAGGCAGTTCCAGAGGGATGCCGAGTTTTTCCAGTTCCTGCCTGCCCGCGGCCATGAGTTTTTCCGGGGGCAGCGCCGCGGCATCGAATTCGATGAGGAGGCTGCCGGTAAGGGGCTTCACTTCCACGCGGGTAATTCCCGGCGTTTCCCCAAGCCGCTTGAGAACCAGCTCGGCAGTTTTGCTGTCCTTTAGTTCCTTGAAACGCAGCCGTATGCGGCCCGGGCTGTAGCTTACGATCATGACCTGTCCCTGATCAGGGGGCGCATACTGTTCAGGCTGACCCCCAGGGTGGCAAGGTTGTGGAGCCACACCGAGTTGGCGGTGGTAATATTGCCAAGAAGGCTGGCGAGGGTAAGGGCGCCGTTGATGCCTATGGCGGCGACAGTGTTGCTGCGTATCCGTTTAATAGCCCGCTCCGACATGATCCTTGCAATCACCAGGGGATACAGGGAGGGATCCTTGAGGGTAATGTCGGCTACGCTCTGGGCCAGGTCCGCTCCGTCCTTCATGGCGACCCCCGCATCCGCCGCGGACATGGCCGGGGAATCGTTCATGCCGTCCCCCACCACCGCCACCGCGCAGCCCCGCTCTTTCAGGGCCTTGACCAGGTATGTTTTTTCCTGGGGCAGCAGTTCCCCCCGGAAACCGTCCACCCCAAGGCTCCGGGCTATCCTTTCGGTGGTCCGCTTGTTGTCGCCGGAAAGCAGGTAGATTCGCTTGATCCCCAATTTCCGCAGCATGGCGATAACCTCCGCGGCTTCCTCCCGCAGGGGATCGTCGATGATCAGCAGCCCCGCTATCCTGCCGTCCCTGGCAAGGTAGAGCACGGACCTTCCCTCGGCAGCAGCGGCGGCCTCGTCCGCGGCGGAGACGGCAATATCTATCCCCTCGTCTTCGTTGATAAAGTGCCGGGACCCGATAACCGTATGCCGCCCGTCGTATTCGGTGGCTATGCCGTGGGCGGCGATGTACTTGACCGTGCTGTGCTTTTCCCGGTGTTCCACCCCCTGTTCCAACGCGGCCTTGACCACCGCCTTTGCCACCGGGTGGGGAAAGTGCTCCTCCAGGCACGCGGCAATTTTCAGGACCTCCCTGCTTGTGTAGCCGTTGTAGGCAGCCACCCGCAAAAGGGACGGCGCAGCTTTAGTGAGGGTTCCCGTTTTGTCAAAAACCACGGTGTCCGCCGCCGCAAGGGCTTCCATGGGCGCTCCGCCCTTGAAAAACACGCCGTTCCCCAGGCCCTCGCGCATGGCGGAAAGAAACACCAGGGGGGTTGAAAGTTTTATAGCGCAGGAATAGTCGATGGAAAGCGCGGCCTGGGCTTTTTTGAAACTTCCGTTGATCAGCGCGGCCAGCGCGGCGGCAATAAAACTGAAGGGAACAGCTTTATTGGCAAGCTCGTAGGCTCTGCTCTCTATCTTTGCCTTGGCGGACTCGGATTCTTCTATGAGCCGGACAATTTTTTGGAAGCGGGTGTCTTCGCCCTTTCTGGCCAGCTCAACCGCCAGCTCCCCCTCTTCAATAACCGTCCCCGCGTGGACCGTGTCGCCCCTTGTTCGGGAAGCGGTCAGGGGTTCGCCGGTCATGGAGCTTTCGTTTACCAGGGCGCTGCCATCGGCCACCCTGCCGTCCACGGGGATGAGGGACCCCGCCCGGAGTATCACCAGGTCGCCCTTTACAAGCCGGGAGTAGGGGATCTGCTCGTCCCGGCCCTCCCTGCGTACCCAGACCTGGCCCACATTCAAGGAGATCCCCCGGGCGAGATTCTCCCGGGAACGCTCCCTGGCCCAGTCCTCAAGGTACTGTCCTGTTTTAAGGAGCATCATCAGGGTGGACGCGGTGGCATAGTCCTTTTCCAGCAGGGAAAGCGCTATGACCGAACCGTCCAGCAGGGGAATATCCATTTTCATACGGCGGAGGGAACCCAGCGCCGCAGCGATGTAACGCAGCGCCCCCAGGATGGTAAAAAGGGGCTTGAGCGCCG
>JAIROB010000072.1 GCA_031257695.1 Treponema sp.
ATGGCGGATCAGGAACGGAGTTTGCAGGAGCGGGGTTTTGCGCCGGCGATACTCCGGGGCGGCCAGGGCAGGGCGGAACGGGAGGAAATCTGGCGCAGGGTGGAAAGCCGGGAAAGCCGTTTCATCATCGCCAATCCCGAGGTTCTCCTGACCCCGGGGGTGATAGAAAGGCTGGGAACCCTGGGCATTGTCCATATCGTGATAGACGAAGCCCACTGCGTGAGCGAATGGGGGGAAAGTTTCAGGCCGAGCTATCTGCGGATCGCCGAGATTATCCGGGCCGCGGGAGGCGCCGCCGGGGGAAAGGATTCAGCGCTGCCCCTGGTGACCGCTTTTACCGCCACCGCTTCAAAGCCGGTTCTCGACAATATCAGGAAGTATATTTTCGGCGACACGGGCGCCCACAGTATCATTGGAAACCCGGACCGGAGCAACATCAGTTACGCTGCCCGGGGCTGCATACTCCGGGATATGGCGGTGCGGGATCTGCTTGTCGAACATGAAAGGCCGGCTATCGTGTTCTGCTCCTCCCGGAATGGAACAGAAAAACTATCGCGGTACCTCAGAAACGAGATCTCCGAAATGGGTTATTCCTGGGCGCAGGAGATCCGGTTTTACCACGCGGGGTTGAGCCGGAAGGAAAAAACCGAAGTGGAACAGTGGTTTTTCAAAAATCAGGACGCGGTACTGCTGGCGACCTGCGCGTACGGCATGGGGGTGGACAAGGCGGATATCCGCACGGTGATTCACCGGGACTGCCCGCCCTCGGTGGAAGCCTACCTCCAGGAATCGGGGCGGGCGGGGCGGGACGGGCGGCCCTCAAGGGCTGTTCTGCTCTGGGGTCCCGATGACGCGGCGGCGGCGCTGCGGGCGAAACGGGACGCGGATAAGCTGCGGCTCGAAGCGCTCTTCGCTTACGGCAGAAACACTGCGGGCTGCCGGAGGGAGGCGCTGCTCGCCCTGCTTGACTACCGGGGGGACGGCGGCAAGCCGGAATCGGAGTGCTGCGATGTGTGCGGCGGATCGGCAAACGCGGCGCTGCGGGAGGAGAAAAGCGTCATGGCTTTTTTCAATAAAAACCGCCGGGCCTATACCCTGGATGAAGCTGCCGCTGTGCTGGCCGGCGCGGAGCGGCTGCGCTGGACCGAGGGGGACGCAAAAAAAACTATCCTGCATCTGATCGGCGCGGGGCGCCTGAAACGGATGGGCCCTTTCCCCTGGAAAAACAAAATCGCCCCGGCTATTCCTCAAGTCCCAGTTCGTCGGTCTCCGCGTTTTCTTCGGTTTCTTTCCCTTTTTTCTCTCTCCCGGGCCTTTTGACCCTGGGCTGCTTTGGACGGGCGCTGTGATAGAGCCTGGCGGCGTTGGACACAATGGCGATATAGACCGCAATGCCCAGGGTAACCGCAATTACCTGCCAGGAGGTGAGAACGCTGATAATCAGGCTGGTCAGTTCTTTGGAAAACAAGGCGCCCCCTTCCTTACTTATCGGATTCTTCGCCGAAGAGGATAAGCTCCCGCGGTCCAATGTTCAGAGCTGATCTAAAAAGAGGGTTTCAGCGGGAAAGGGAATTTCCTCCCGGTACAGTTCCCGGTTGAGCATGGAAAGAATAAGGGTGGAGCCCGCGGGCAGGCGATAGGGAACGACGAATTTGCCCCCCGGATGATTCACGGCCGCCAGGAACCGGCGCTCCCCGTCCGGCAGAATTGCCTCCAGGCTCACCGGCAGGGGATAGGGGTTGGGGGGCAGGTTGTAGGAAAAAAGCGCGAAGACCTCGCCTTCGGCCAGCTCCACCGGCTCGCTTACCACCAGGGAAAGCTCCGTAGTGGCTGCCGCCACGGTTCCCGCGGCCGGGCTCTGGCTTAACACCGTTTCCGGCTTCTCGCCGCTCCGGGGAGGGCGCGGGGAAAAAGTAAAGGGCGCCCCGGTTTCCCCAAGCAGCGCCAGAGCCTCCTCTATGGTCAGGCCGGTCAGCTCAGGGACGGCGATCAGCTCCTTTTCCAGACCCCGGCTGACCACCAACTCCAGGACCGTGGGGCCGGAAATAGGGCTCCCCGGCTCAGGGCTCTGCTGGAGTATAACCCCCGGCGCCTCAGGCGAATACTGGTACATGAAAGGTTCCTTGAGGGACACCAGGGGCAGGCCCGCGGTTCCGGCGTACCCCCCAGCGGAGGCAAAGAGGGTTTGGAGATCCATCCTCACCTCGTCTATATTGCGGCCCACATAGTTTTCCATATTGGAGATCACCACCCCCTGGCTGACCACCAGCCTGATCCGGCGGCCGGCCTTGACGATAGTTCCGGGCTCCGGGCTCTGCTCCAGGATCCGGCCCCGGTCGGAGGCGGACCGGGAGTACCGGAGCTGAATCCGGGGGTAGAGTTCCTTCACCTGGAGTTCCAGGAGCGCGTCGGTGAGATCCAGGTCCCGCACATCGGGCACCATGGTCTGCTCCGCTCCACGGATCGCCACAAAAAACACCGTCAGGGCGATGATGCCCACAAACACAATGAGCGCTATGGCAAAGGAAATAAAAAAACGCAGGCGGTTTCCCACGTACCCCTCTATGGCGCCCAGATCGATACGCACTTTGAACTTATCCCGAAACATCGCCTTACCCTCCGTCCTGCCCGGAAAGCCGGGAACCGGCAAAGTCCCTGGCGCCGTTGAGAAAATCCCGCCAGGGGAGCGCTTTTTTAGCCGCGTATTGAAGCCGGGAGACCGCCAAAACCCCCTTACCCGTCTGTACCAGTATGCCGGCTTCCCCGTCCGCGCCCAGCACCGTCCCCGGGGCCTTATCCGGGGAAGCGGCGGCGCCCTTCCCTTCATAGGGCGACCCTTCCAGGATATAGAGATCCTGCCCCCGGTGTGTAGTCCGGCAGAGCGGCCAGGGAGTGTAGGCGCGGATCTGAGCGTCAATCTCCTCCGCGCCCTGGGACCAGTCAATGAGGCCGTCGTCTTTGTCAATAACGGAACAATACGTAGCCTTATCGTCGTCCTGACGCGTCCCGGCGGCCCTACCCGCCTCTATGTCCCTAAGGGTCCTGACCAACAGCTCCGCCCCCTTTTCCGCCGCGACGGCGGAAAGGGAAAGGGCGGTTTCCCGGCCATTGAGGGGGATGGGTTCCTGCGCCAGAATATCCCCGGCGTCCATTTTCAGGGCTAAACGCTGGATACTTACCCCGGTTTCCCTCTCCCGGCCCAGAATCGCCGCGGGAATAGGCGTGGCGCCCCGGTGCCTGGGGAGCAGGGAGGGGTGCGCGTTTATCCCCCCCAGGGGAAAGAGGCCGAGAAACCGGGGGCCGAAGATGCGGCCGTAGGCAAAGCTCACCAACAGGTCCGGCGCCAGGGCGGTCACAGCCTCCCGGGCCGCCCCGTCGAGCTTCTCCGGCTTGAGCAGAACCGGGGGAATCCCCAGGGCGGCGGCAGCGGCGGCCACATCGGTGGGAGCGGTTTTGCCCCCCCGTCCCCGCCTGGAGTCGGGGTTGGTCAGCAGCCCCACAAGGCGGAAAGCGGGGTCCTCCAGACAGAGCCTGGACAGCGCTTCCAGGGAAGGCACAGCGATAGCCGAACTGCCCGCAAAGAGCATCTTCACTATACCCCTATTCCCCCGCTGCGGACCTGGTCACGGATCGTTGTTTTTCGAATTTGGCGAGGATCCTGTCCCGCCTTGATTCGGGAATCCGATCGATAAAAAGGGTTCCCTCAAGGTGATCGTATTCGTGGAGAATAACCCTGGCAAGAATCCCGTCGGTTTCAATGGTAAAGGGCCGGCCCTTTTCGTTCCACGCCTGCACCCGCACCGACACAGGGCGGACCACATCGACCCAGACACCGGGCACGGAAAGGCAGCCCTCCTCCAGTTTAACCATCTCCTGGGAGGTGCCTATAATAGAAGGATTGATAAACACCCGGGGCGCATCCCCGTCCACATGGACCACAAAGATCCGCTTCATGATCCCGACCTGGGGGCCGGCAAGCCCGATACCCTTGCTTTTATGCATAGTTTCAATCATCTCCGCCGCAATTTTTGCAATTTCAGCGTTTATCGGCTTAACCGGCGCCGCTTTTTGACGGAGCGCCTCGTCGCCAAGGGTGACAACATCCATAGCTAATAGTTACCCAGAACTGTTTTTTTTGCAAGCCGATTGCGCGGGGAGCCTTCGGATTTTTCCGCGGCCGGAGCAAGCATCAGTGGTGTACAACCTTAACCCGTTTCAGCACACGGCGGAACGCGGAGTTCGGTTTCTTCAACTCCCGGGAACCCCGGGTTATCTTGCAGAGCGAAATCCCCAGGCTCTTGGCAATTTCCCGCTGGGGATGCCCTTCGTCCAGGGCCTTAACCAGGGCCCAGCGCGCGGCAATGTCCGCGGTTTCCGCCGGGGTCAGGAGGCAGCGGAGAAAGTCCTCGATAAGTTCCGGCTCCCGGATGGAGGCGAGGGTCCGGGACAGCTCCCCGATGTTTTTTTCCACCCTGGGATCGTCTAAGGTCATGGCTGCCCTCCGCCGGGGTCCTCCCCGAACACAATCGCGGTAAAAGTAAAAAGCCTGGCGGCCGGGTCTGCAAGCGCCGTAGGGGGAAGCCCCGCTTTAACACAAATATAGTCCAGGTATTCCTCCAGGTTCCAGCCCTGTTCCAC
>JAIROB010000198.1 GCA_031257695.1 Treponema sp.
CCCTATTCGGAAGAAGTGTGGGAATACACCGCCGCCATTTCCGCGGAGCTCCGCCAGCGGGGGTTTGACGAAATTCAGTTTGACTACATCCGCTTCCCCACCGACGGGGCGAACCTTGCCGACGCGCAGTATCGCTGGCGGGAAAAGGGCATGGACATGGAAAGCGCCATCCTCTCTTTCATGCGCCATATCAAGGCCAGGGTGGACGCGGCCATCAGCATCGACATCTACGGCGCCAACGGCTGGTACCGCACGGGCGCCCGCACCGGCCAGGAGGTGGAGCTTCTGGCGCCCTACGTGGACGTGATCTGCCCCATGTACTACCCCAGCCACTTTGAACAGGACTTCTTGGCCCAGTCCCCGGCGGAGCTCCGCCCCTACCGGATCTACTATCAGGGAACCCGGCGCACCGGGCATATAGGCAGGGGGCAGATCATCGTGCGGCCCTACGCTCAGGCCTTTTTCCTCAACGTCTCCTACGACCGGCAGTATTACAACAGCGATTATGTGCGCCGCCAGGCCGAAGGGGTTCGGGACGCGGGGACCGGCGGGCTGACCTACTGGAACAACTCGGGGCGCTACGACGAGATACCGCTTTTACCGGAGGTTTTTTAAGCCCCTTAAAAACAACAGGCTGTTCGCCCGGCACATGGCGGAGAACCGCGCGAAGTCCTCTTCGGTTTCCGTGTCCGCGCCGGCGAGGATGAGGTCCCGGCGGTCCCGGCGGTACCAGAGGTAGTGCCGGTCCAGGATGCGGATCCGCTCTTTGCGGGAAACCCCCGCGGCTTCCACCCGGCGTTCAAGCTGTTCCGCCAGGGCGATGTGGTTGTCCGCCCCGGCCAGGGAAAAAATATCCCTTTCCGCAATAAAGACAACCACCCGGCGGAAACCCTCCCCCAGGCAGGCGTCGTTCCGAAAGCCGTCAATGATAAGGTGCTGTTTGCCCAGGCTGAGATCGTGGCCCTGGAGGCGGAGGTGTTTCCGCAGATCCGTCAACTCCGAACGGACGCGCTGGGCCGTCCCGGTATTCCGGCCCGCGGACTGGAGTTCGGCCCTCCAGGAGCGAAGCTGTTCCTCATAGAGGTCGAATTCCCCGGTTCTGCTTAAAAAAACGGTGGTTTCGGACAGGAGTTTCCAGACATCGGAAAACTTGTCCGCGAGGAGGCCGGCAAGGCTCCCGGTTTTTGTAAGCGCCATGATGTATCCCGTTTACCTATATCTCTATTGTACGCTAAAATGGGCGTAAGATGCGAGTATTGGTTGTTTCGGACATACACGCCAATTTAGCCGCCTTTGAAGCGACCCTGGAAAAGACCGGCGCGGACCGGGATGTGGCCGTGTGCCTGGGAGACATCGTGGGCTACGGGCCGGACCCGCGGGAATGTATCGCCCTGGCCGCGGAACACTGCGCGGTCGTGCTGGGGGGGAACCACGATCATGCAGCGGGGGGCGTTACGGACCTTTCCGAGTTTGCGGATCACGCCCGCCGCGCCCTGGAATGGACCCGGCCCCGGCTTACGGCTGAGGATGCCGCCTACCTCGCAAAGCTCCCCCTGGAAACCGGGTTTCTGGATCTGCTCCTCTGCCACGGCAGCCCGGAGGACCCCCTGTGGGGCTATATTTTTTCGGAGGCCGACGCGGAAGCCGCTTTTGCCTGGGAGGATTTTGACCGCTGTTTTTTTGGCCATACCCACCAGCCTTCGTTTTTTATCCAAACCGGGGACAGCCGGGGAAGGGTGGACTGCGAAGGGGGATACGGACGCGCGGATCAGGTTGTCGAAACAAAGCGGGAACACGCGCGGTTCCTCCTCAACCCCGGCAGCGTCGGTTTCCCCAGGGACAGGGATGCCCATCGTTATTCCCGGAATTCCAGCGCCATTGCCCAATACGCCATCTTCGACACCGAAACAGGACTCTGGCAGTTCAAGCGGCTTGAGTACGATATACGGGACACCGCAAAGAGGATGCGGCAACAGGGACTCCTCTCCAGGCGCGGTTGAAGTTACGCGTCCCGGCTCAGGGCGGGGCTTCCCAAAGCCAACCGGGTTTTGGAAAACGCTACAGGTTCCGCAGAATATCTTCCATCACGTTGTCAATGGTAAAGACCCCTTTCCGGGCCGCTCCCGCGGGTTTCCCCGGAGCGGCGTTGACCAGCCACTCCGCGGCGCGGATCGCGCCCAGGGCCAGACCGTCCCGGCTGCGGGCGGTGTGGGTTATCTCTATGGTGTCCGCCGGGGAGTCGAAGGCGACGGCGTGGAGGCCGGGCATGGATCCCAGACGGAGGCTGGGGAAGTGGAGCTCCTCCGCGGCGGGAGGCCGGTCGCTCAGGGTTTCATACACCGCTTTCTTTTTCCGGGTCATCACGGCGAGCATCTTTTCCACCAGAATCTTCGCTGTTCCCGAAGGGCTGTCAACTTTTTTATTGTGGTGGAATTCCCAGCCCCCCACATCGTACTCCGGGAAGGGGTCCGACAGTTTTGCCGCAAACTCGGCGATACGGTAAAAAAGGTTGACCCCCAGGGAATAGTTGGAGGACCAGCAGAGGGAGCCCTGTTTTGCCGCGGTTAGTTCTTCTATTTCTTTCAGGCGATCATACCAGCCCGTGGTGCCCGCCACCGTGGGAAGGCCCCTCTCTATGAGGCCGCGGATATTTTCCGCCGCGGTGTCCGGGCGGGTAAATTCCAGCGCCGCGTCCGCGCCCCCAAGCGCCTCCGATTCGGCGATGGAGCGGCTTAGGGGCGCGGCGGAAACCGGCGGCGCGCCGGAGTAAAAGGGGTCCGCCACCGCCACAATTTCATGCCCCCGTTCCAGCGCGGTTCGCTCCAGAATCCGCCCCATCTTGCCGTAACCGACAATCGCTAATTTCACTGTAACGCCTCCTTTTTAAGCGGCTCAAAAAAGCATTGGTGCAGCGCCGCTACCACTTCCCCCGCCTGGGAGTCCTCCACAATAAAACTAATATTCACCTTGCTGGCCCCCTGGGAAACCATCTGGATCTGTATGCCCAAAAGCACGCAGGTCCCAAAGGCCCGCTGGAGGATCTCCGAGGATCGCCGCACATCCCCGACAATCGTAACAATGGCCTTGCCGGTCTTTATTTCCACATCGGCAATTTTGGACAGATCCCTTCGCAGTTTTTCCAGATCATGCGCCGCGTCCAGGGTGAGGGAGATGGACACTTCGCTGGTGGCCACCACGTCCACCGAAAGTTTATGATTCGCAAACGCGGCGAACACCTCCGCCAAAAAACCGTGCTGGCCCACCATGCGGGTGGACACAATATCTACCAGGGTAATGTTTTTCCGGGAGGTGATAGCCCTGACCGGCCCGGCCTTTTTGTCCGCCGCGGCGACGATGCGGGTGCCCTGCGCCTCCGGGTTGTAGGAATTCTTCACCCGCACCGTGATGCCGGTCCTGACGCAGGGCTGCATGGCCCGGGGGTGCAGCACCTGGGCGCCGAAGTAGGCCAGTTCCGCGGCTTCCTCGTAACTCACGGTTTCCACGGGCCGCGCCGCCTTGACCAGCCGGGGGTCCGCGGTCATAATGCCGTCCACATCTTTCCAAACCTGGACCTCCGCCGCTCCCATGGCCGCGGCAATAAAGGTGGCGCTTAAATCCGATCCCCCCCGGCCCAGGGTGGTGATGTTTCCCTGCCGGTCCTTGGCGATAAACCCCGTAATCACCGGCAGCGCTCCCCCGTCCATGAGGGGGGTCAGGGCCGCGGGGACCCGGCTCCAACTGTCTTCCTCAAGCTCCGCGAAGGTAAAGTTGGAATCCGACAGAAGCCCCGCGTCCCACCCGTCCATTGCCCGGGCTTTTACGCCGATGGAGTTAAGGTATGCCGCGACTAGACGCGCAGAAAGCCGCTCCCCAAAGGAAACCAGGTAGTCCCTGGTTTTGTCCGAAAGCTCTTTGATCAGGGCTATTCCCGTGAGCAGGCTCCGCAGCTCCCCCAGAAGGGATTCCAGTTCAGCCGCCGCCTGATCCTCCAGGCGCAGTTCCACCATGGCGTCCCGGTGCAGATCCGCAATAGCTTCAATTGAAACCGCCCCCCGTTTGAGCGCCGCCGACGCCGCTTCCAGGAGATGGTCCGTGGTGTCCCCCATGGCGGACAGCACCAGCGCCGGTTTTTCGGAAATCCGCGACTTTACAATCTCTGCCACATGGCGGATCCGTTCCGCGCTGGCCACGGAGCTACCCCCGAATTTCATAACGATCATTGACGATTCCCTTCTTTGGGGGCCACTGTAACAGGGATGGGGCCAAAATTCAATACACCGTCCCCCCAGACTGGGTCAAAAGTCCGTATTATTAGCGCATTGGAGATAGCGTCGCTGCCTTCGCTCGTGGGGTCATTCCGGTTTGGCGGACAACCAGTTAGGGGGGGACATTTGTCATTGTGACTAAAGCAAAACAACGTTTCGCCCCTGTATAGGGGATATGAGACAGAAACGTATTTTAGCGCAGGGGGTGTGGTATGAGATCCGCTCCCAAATCAACAACCGGGAGCAGATCCTCAGCCTGCCCAGGGCCGCCACTCTCTTTTCCGAGGTTTTCCGGGAAACTACGCTCCGCTTCGCTTTCCAGGTCCGGGGCCTCCGGTTTGGCGCGGACCAGCTTAGGTTCTACATTAAGCCGGAGGACGGGATGGAGCTTCCGGTTATAATGCAGTGGCTGAAACAGACCTTCGCCCAGCGGTACAACGCTTTGACGGGGCGGACGGGGCATATCTGGGGGGACCGGTACTGGTCGCTGATACTGGAGGGGGAGCCTCCGGCGGATGTGGGAGCTGAGGCGGCGCTTGGGGCCGGGGCGGAGAACGGGGCGGAGCACAGGGACAGACCCCATAGGCCGAACCGGAGCTGCAACCCCCGGTTTTCCGCCATTTCCCCCGCTCCCTCGGCCCCTGCGCCCAGCTAAGGAGGCGGATTCCGTCCCCAGCCGCGCCAAACCCCGATTTCCCGCCGCCTGCAAGTTTTCCCAAGGGGAAGATCTATCCTAAACGAAACGCCGGGTCCGAATTGCGGGGGCGTTACGGGGGTGTCCCCCGTAGAGGGGGGTGGGCCGCAACCGTGTGCGGCCCAGGGGGGAGGCTTCCCCCCTCATTATGTGCGGGCAGCGCGGCCACTGGCTAAAAAACTCCCGATATGCTATTATTCTATATTAATGAAGTATTACGCTATTCAGGTAAAAACCAGGGGGGAGGAAAAGTACCTGAAACTTCTGCGGGCGCTCCACCCGGAAATGAACGTAAAAACCTATTTTCCCAAAAGGCAAATAGATATACGGCGCAAACAGAAGATCTACAACTCCATTCTGGGGATATTTCCGGGGTACGTTTTTATTGAAATTGACGAGGGGGACGATATTCTCCGGCATCAGTGGGCCTTCCGTTCCACCGACGGGTTTTACCGGTTCCTCAAATCCAACCAAAATATTTGCGCCCTGCAGGACCGGGACCTGGAGGTGGCGCTGCACTTTATCAAAAAAATCGGCCCCGTGGCGGGAAAATCCAAGGTCTATTTTGACGAAAATTCCCGGATTGTGGTGACCGAAGGGCCCCTCATGGGGCTTGAGGGAAAGATTGTAAAGGTCGATAAAAGAAAGGGGCGGGCAAAGATCAAACTGGATCTCTATGACGATTCCTTTGCCATCGACCTGGCTTTTGAGGTGATAGGGACGCCGATCTGAGGGATTATCCGGGTATGGGGAAACCGGGAGGGAAAGGACTATGGCATTCAATTATTACGGACATGGTGAATTCGGGCGCATCCTGCCTGCCGGCAGGACCGGGCTATACGCTCCAATTCCTCGGCCCCCTGCGGGGTCCTGCGGGATTTCCGCTTCTATCCCTTGCGCGGCCTTGTTTCCGGCCCTGTTTTCGGATAAACTGTAAGTCTGCGAACGGGGGGGGATGGCTATGAACACGGAAAAATCGGGACGGCTCTACATTATCGGGGCGGGGTTTGCCGGCCGGGCGCTGGCGAAGGAGATCAAAACCAAGGCTATTTTCGGGGACGTGGTGGCCTTCCTGGACGACGATCCCGGGGCGGCGGGCCGCAAAGTCGGGGGCGTCCCGGTTCTGGGGCCGATTCGGGATGTGGCGCGGCTCCTGCGGATGAACCCCGCGGACGAGGCCATCATCGCCATGCCCGGCGCGTCCAGGGAGTACCTCAAGGAAATTTACGGCATACTCAAGCGCGCGGGCTTTGTGCGGATCAGGATCCTGCCGGGGATGTCCCAGAGCATCGAGGGGGACGCCCGGCTCATCCAGACCCGGTCCATAGATCCCCAGGATCTGCTGGGCCGCACCCCGGTGGCGGTGAACCTCAGGCAGAGTCTGGCGTACCTGCGGGGCAAACGGGTCCTGGTTACCGGCGCCGGGGGGTCCATAGGGAGCGAACTGTGCCGGCAGCTTCTCTCCGGCGGGGTTTCCCGGCTCTACCTCTTCGGCCATGGGGAAAATTCCATCTACCAAATCGACCGGGAACTGCGGCTCCTCCAGCAGGAGGGGGTGGGCGAAAAAA
Source organism: Treponema sp. (assembly GCA_031257695.1). The sequence continues at coordinate 6,528 of JAIROB010000198.1, forward strand.
CCACCCTGGTTCCCGTCATCGGGGATCTCAAGGACCGGGACTACATGGAATTTATCCTGGCCCGGCTCAAGGCGGATGTGATTTTCCATGCCGCGGCCTACAAGCACGTGCCCATGATGGAAGAAAACGCGGTCGCCGCGATTGAAAACAACTTCTTCGGCACCGACAACCTCCTCAACGGGTGCCGGCGCAGCGGCGTAAAGCGCTTTGTCCTGATCAGCACCGATAAGGCGGTGGACCCGGTTTCGATCTACGGCGCCTCGAAGTTCCTCTGCGAGCGCCTGGTCCTGGAGGCGGCCGCGGAAAATGAGCCGGAGAGCAACTATATGGTGGTGCGGTTCGGCAATGTTTTGGGGTCCCGGGGTTCCATCATGCCCCTCTTTCAAATGCAGATAGAAAACGGCGGCCCCCTGACCATCACCCACCCGGAGGTGCGCCGCTACTTTATGACCATCCCCGAAGCCTGTTCCCTGGTGCTCAAGGCAGGGGGGGTGGGCGAAAACGGCAAACTCTACCTCCTGGACATGGGCGAGCCCGTGCGTATCCGGGACATGGCCGAACAGATGATCCGCTTCTACGGTTTTGAGCCGGAGGAGGATATCAGGATCGAATACATAGGGCTGCGGCCCGGGGAGCGGCTTGAGGAGGATCTCTGGGGGAAGGACGAGATTCCGGCGCTGACCGAATTCAAGCGGATACACCGGGTGGAGCGTAAGACCCCCTCCAGGGTGGAGAGCGCCGCGCTGCTGGAAAAACTGCGGCCCGTGGCTATCCTTGACCCGGCAAGGCCGGAGCGGTACCGCAACATCGCGCTCCTCCGGGAGATTCTGGAGGAGGCGCTCCCCAGCCTCATGCCCATGCGGCTCGCCCAGGGGATGCCCGTCAATGAGTATTGACGACATTCCCTTTGCCCGCCCCTTTGTGGGCGCCGAGGAGGAAGAAGCGGTCCTGCGGGTCCTTCGCTCCGGCTGGCTGACCACCGGGCGGGAGGCGCTGGCCTTTGAAAAGGAATTTGAGGAGTTTCTCGCAAAGGGCCGGCCAAAGGACGGGGAAAGCCCGGCGGCGGGCCCGGAAAATACCGCAAGCGGCATACAAAACGATGACGACATACGCTGTCTGGCGGTGAATTCCGCCACCAGCGGCCTCCACCTGGCCCTGGAAGCCTGCGGAGCCGGCTCCGGGGATCTGGCGCTGGTCCCCTCCTACACCTACACCTCTACCGCGGAGGTAGCCCGGTACCTGGGCGCGGAACCGGTCTTTGTGGACCTTGCCCCGGGAACCTTTTTGATGGACCCCGTCGCGCTGGAGCGGACCCTGGACCGCCTGTCCCGGGGCCTTCCCGCCTATGAGGGCCGGGGGGGCTTCGGCCCGGTCGGAAGGCCCCGGGCGGTGATTCCGGTCCATTACGGCGGCCTCCCCTGCGACATGGGGGCCATCACGGAAATCGCCCGGCAGTACCGGGTCAGGGTGATTGAAGACGCGGCCCACGCCTTCCCCTCCCGGCTGGAGGACGGCAGTTTTGCGGGAACCCTGGCCGATATAGGGGTTTTTTCGTTCTACGCAACCAAGACCATCACCACCGGCGAGGGGGGGATGGTGGCGGCCAGGGACCGGGAAATCACGGACCGGATGGCGATCATGCGCTCCCACGGCATAGACCGGGTTGTGTGGAACCGCTACACGGACCGCAAAGCCCCCTGGTACTACGAGGTGGTGGCGCCGGGGTTTAAGTACAACCTGCCGGACCTTCTGGCAGCGCTGGGGAGGGTTCAGCTCAGCCGCGCCTGGGATCTGCTGGAAAAGCGGCGGCGCATTGCCGGGCTCTACAACGCCGGCTTCGGGGACGATCCCCGGTTTATCCTGCCCCCCTCAGGACCGGGAAACGCCTGGCACCTCTATCCCCTGCGGCTCGACCTTGCAAAGCGCGCTCTTTCGAGGAATAGTATAATTGAAGGGTTTCAGGAGAGGGGCATAGGGGTTTCGGTGCACTTTATTCCCCTGCACATCATGCCCTACTACCGGAAGCGGCAGAATCTGCTCCCGGAGGATTTTCCTGAATCCCTTGAGCGGTTTCAGGGGGCCGTTTCCCTTCCCATCTGGCCCGGGATGGAGGACGCCCAGGTTGAACGGGTTATAAGGGCTGCGCGGGAGATTGCGCGCTAGCAGGCAGGAAGGACGGTGACGGAAAAACCGGAATTTGTTTCAGATATTGTGGTCAAGGGCGCCCTGTACGGGGTGACCATCCGTTCAACGGTTTCTCGGGGGATCCTGAAATCCATTGACTGTCCCCGTATGCCCCCGTCCTATACCCTGATCCGCGCCGGGGATATTCCCGGAAAAAACCAGCTCGTCGACCTGCCCGTCCCTATTTTGGCGGGGGAGGAGATCTCCTACTTTGGAGAGCCCCTGGCCATCCTGGTGGGCCCCGATGAATCCCAACTGGAAGAATTTGCCGCCCGGTGCCTTGTCCGGGCGGAGGAGGAGAACCCCTCGTTTTCCCTGAACAGTTTTACTGCGGACCGTGTTTTTGCGTCCCGGGAAATCGTCATAGGCGCGGGGGACGCAGACTTTGCGGGGGCGCCCTCGGTGATAAGCGGGACCTACAGGACCGGCATACAGGAACACTGGTATTCGGAGCCCGTGGGCGCCCTGGCCCTGTATTCCCATGACGATCCTTCCCGGCATCCCGGGGGAGAATTGCTGATCCAAACCGCGACCCAGTGGCCCTTTCACGTCCGCGCCACCGTGGCCCAGGCCCTCAACATAGATTCCGGGGCGGTGCTGGTGGAGCCCCTCCGGGGGGGCCTCTTCCTGGACGGAAAACTGTGGTACCCCTCCCTGGTGGCCAGCCATGCCGCGCTGGGAAGCTGGATAAGCAAGCGTCCGGTGCGGATCCTCCTGACCCGGGAGGAAGACTTCCGGTACTCGCCCAAACGGACCGGCACGGAGATCCGCATTTCCAGCGCCCTGGACGAGCAGGGGCGCCTGCTGGCCACGGATGTCCATGTCCTTGCGGACTCAGGCGCGCAGGCGGTGTTTGCCGACGAGATTCTGGACCGGGTTTGCCTGGGCGCCCTGGGAGCTTACCAGCACGGGGATGTGAGGATCGCTGCCTCCGCGGTAAAGACAAACGTCCCCCCGGAAGGGCCCTTTGCGGGGTTCGGCCTTTCCCAGGGCTTCTTTGCCATGGAACGGCACGTTTCCCGCATTGCCGACACCCTCAACGTGGATCCCGCGGAATGGCGGAAGCTCAATTCCATGGGCCGCGCAAAGCCCCTGGCCATAGGCGCCTCCATCAAGGACCCCGTGCGGCTGGACGCTCTGCTGGACACCGCGGCCACCATGAGCGACTACCGCCGTAAATGGGCCTCCTACGAGCTGCTCAGGAAACACCGCCGGAACAACGGCGGGGGGGACCATTCGGACTTTGCGGCAAACCCGCAGGAGGCGTTCCGGGGCATAGGCATCGCCTGCGCGTACCAGGGCAGCGGCTTTATGTACCACGGAGCGGACCGGGGGGCTTATTCGGTGGAGGCCACCCTGGATAAGGAGGGCGTTCTGGAAATACGCGCGGGCATCTCCCCCGAAAACAACGGGATCTTCAACATCTGGCGGACCATCGCCATGGAAACCCTGTCTCTGGAAGCGGACGCGGTCCGTATTGTCTTTGCCTCCACCGGCGAAACCCCCGACCCGGGGCCGGACACCCTGTCCAGGGAAATCACCATCCTCACCCGGCTGGTGGAAAGGGCCTGCGGGAACATCAAGAAGCAGCGGTTCCGGGACCCCCTGCCCATAACGGTGCGCCGCGCCTATCGCCCCTCAAAGGCCCGGAGCTGGACAGGCCGGGTCTTTGATCCCCAGGCTTTTTCCTCCCCCAGTTGGGGAGCGGCGGTGGTGGAGGTGGAACTATACCCCTATGAATACACCCCGAAAATCCGGGGAGCCTGGCTGGCCGTGGACGCGGGAAAGATACTGTCGGAAGCCCAGGCGCGGCGTTCCCTGAAATTCTCGACCATCCAGGCCCTGGGCTGGGCATCCCGGGAACAGCTTGCCTACATTGAAGGCCAGATACCGTTGCGGCACATCTACGATTACGACATTCCCAGCCCCCCGGACATTCCGCCGGTGCGTATCGACTTTATCTGGAACGACACGGTAAACCCAAAGGGCATAGGGGAATTGCCCTTTAGCTGCGTCCCCGCTGCCTATGCTCAGGCGGTGTCCCAGGCCATGGATCATCCCTTCGAAAAAATTCCCGTCACCGCCCGGGACGTGTGGGAGGCGCTTCAACTTAAAAAAAGGGAGGGAACGGAATGACCCTGGGCTTTATCCTGAACGGCGAGGATGTGGTGGTAAAGGCCGACGCGAACCGCCGGCTGGTCGATATTTTGCGGAACAACTTCAAACTCCTGGGCGCCAGGGAGGGCTGCCTGAGCGGAATCTGCGGATCCTGTTCGGTGATCTTCAACAACCGGGTGGTTCCTTCCTGCCTCGTCCCCGCCTTCCGGATTCGGGGGAGCGAGATCATTACCATAGAGGGATTTTCCCAAACCGATGAATACCAGGATATCCGGGAGGGATTTTCCCGGGCGGAGGTGGAAACCTGCGGGTTTTGCGACACGGGAAAGATACTGGCCGTAGAAACCCTGTTGGAGCGGAATCTCAGGCCGGAGCGGGAAGAGATCCTGGCGGGTTTCCAGGGCGTAAAATGCCGCTGCACCGAACCGGACAGCCTGATCGAGGGGGTGCTGGCCACCTGCGACATCAGGCAGCGGAGATTGTATGGCCGTTCTGCATAACCAGATATTTTACCCCTCCTCCCTGCAGGAGCTGTTTTCCGCCTGGGACCGGTTCCCCGACGCCGTTCCCTTTGCCGGGGGCGTGGAATTACTGCGGCGCCAGGGTAAACGCATATTCAGCCTCCCCCGGAACATCCTTTCCCTGGAACAGTTGGAGGATCTCCACAAAATAACCCGGACGGAGCGGTACCTTGAAATAGGCGCCATGGTAAAGATCAGCGAGATCATCCGCCTGGGAAAGACCGTGCCGGAGGCGCTCACCCAGAGCCTCCTGGGCATAGCCAGCCCGCAGACGCGGAACCTCATAACCATCGGGGGAAATATCTGCAACCCCCTTCGCCGCCTGGACTCGGCCGCTCCCCTGATCGCCCTGGACGCGCGGTTCGAGCTGCGAACCGCCCAGGAAACCCGCTGGGTATCCGCCTCCCGGTTTTCCGCGCTGCCCGGACCCCTGGCGCTGGAAAGCCAGGAGCTGCTCACCCGGATACGGATCCCCCTGGAACAGTGGCAGTACTCGCTGTACCGCAAATTCCCCGATCAATACCCCACGGACGAATCCGGGGGCGGAGCGGTATTCATGGCCCGGATACAGAAGAACATCCTCACCGATTTACGGATGGTGTTTGCCGGCCAGATCGTGCTGCGGGACAAGAACAGCGAAACCGTGCTGGCGGGAAAACAGCTTCCCCTGGATCGCCGGGACGCGGCGCATTACGCCGAACTCTGGGAAACATTTCTGTACGCCGTGGAAGCGCCGGGCTTTATGCTCCGGGCCAAACTCTACAACTTCGTCGAATCCTGCATTTCAAGCCTGTCAGATTAATTCTTTTTCAGCCCCCCTCACACAAAAACCCCGCGACGCAAGCCCCCTATGGGCCCGAGACAGATCTTCCCCTTGGAAAAGCTTCCAGGCGGCGGGAAGGCAGGGTTTGGCGCGGCTCAGGGCAGTATAGCCCCGTTTAGCCGGGCGCTGGGGGCCGGGGAGCGGGAGATACGGCGGAAAACCGGGAATTGCGGGCCCGTTTCCGCCTACGGGGTCTGTCCCTGTGCTCCGCCCAAGCCCCAAGCGCCGCCTCCGCCCCCACGTCCGCCGGAGCCTCCCCCTCCAGTATTGCCGACCAATACCGGTCCCCCCAGATGTGTCCCGTCCGCCCCGTCAAAACGTTGTACCGCTGGGCGAAGGTCTGTTTCAGCCACTGCATGATGGCCGGAAGCTCCAGCCCGTCCTCCGGCTTGATGTAGAACCTAAGCTGGTCCGCGCCAAACCGGAGGCCCCGGACCTCGAAAGCGAAGCGGAGCGTAGTTTCCCGGAAAACCTCGAAAAAGAGAGTGGCGGCCCTGGGCAGGCTGAGGATCTGCTCCCGGTTGTTGATTTGGGATCTAATTTCATACCAGACCCCTTGAGCGAGTTTTCGTTTTTGCCTCATACCCCCTATACGGGGACGAAACGCTGTTTTGCTTTAGCTGGAGTGACAAAAATCATCAAAAAAACTACGGAACAAGGACAAAAGGGCCTTTTGCCGGCAAGCGAGTTCCGCTGCCGCTCCCCTAACTCCGTCTCAGCCCCCCACACAAAACCCCAGCGACACAAGCCCCGAGACTGTGTCAAAAGTCAAAAAATCGAAATGACACCGCTATATATAGCGTTATAAAACCATATAAAAAAGCAAACAACACTATATGCATGAAGGGCAATGACTTTTGACACAGTCTGCCCCCTATGGGCCCGCCTTCAAACGGCACGGGGCTGCGCTCACACAAAG
>JAIROB010000202.1 GCA_031257695.1 Treponema sp.
GAGCCATTCCCAAAACTCTGTTAGTTTTGGGAATGGCTCTGGAAAAAACGGTCTAAAGCCCGCTTTTTCCCATAAATCTGAGGTTGCTTTCCCAAAAACTGAAGTTTTGGGAAAGCCTCAGTGTAAAAAACTTTTCCAAGCACGGAGGAAAAAATGAAGAAATTACTTGTAACGTTTGCGATCCTTGCCGCCGCATCCGGAACCCTGTCTGCTTTTGATATCCTGAGTTATCCCCCGCCGGTAAAGGGGGGCAATATCCTCGTCGACCTGGGCGTCGGCTTAGGAATTGGCTATAGAACCCATGGCCGCATGAGCATACCCGCGCTTGCCGCGGATGTCGAATACGCCCTTCCGGTAAACCTTCCCATTTCGGTGGGAGGAACGGTAGGCTTTGTTCAGTATAAAGGCGATTATACCGGAACTACTATTACCGAAACATGGACCTACACATTTTTCGGCGCCAAAGGGAACTGGCATTGGGGCTTTGACGTGCAGTGGCTTGACCTGTATTCCGGGCTTTTCTTCGGGTACCGGCACTTTGCCTGGGACGTAGAGGGCTATTCCAGCGATTTGGCGCCCGACTACAGCGATTTTTCCTTCGGCGGCCAGATAGGCGCCCATTTCTATTTTACGAAGAATGTGGGCGCGGTACTCGAGTTCGGGGCGCCCTTCTCCAAAATAGGGCTGGCCCTCAAGTTCTAGCCTCTGCACGGAACAGCCTCAAAACTCCGGTTTTGAGGCTGTCCTAAACTCCTCCGGCCTTTCATTTTTTCCTGTTCTGTGATACTATGCTGCCAATTCAGGAGTATTTTATGGAACAAACCCTTTCCTATGTGCTGGTAACGCCCTATACCGTCGCTAAAAGCCGGACCGGCGGCGTTTTGGCCCGGCTTATATCCCAGACGGACCTGGAATTGGCGGCCTGCCAAATGATAGCCGCCGACGAGGCCCTTACCAGGGAGTATGCGGATAACCTGCGTAAACAGAACACCGCCAATGACATTACCCTGCTGGCGGATTATGTGGAGCAGAACCTGGGGCCTTCGGGCGGAAGAAGGCGCCGCTCCCTCCTGCTGTTGTTTCGGGGGGAAAACCCCTGCGGCAAACTTGCCTCCGTCATAGGGCGCCTCTACCCGGAACACCGGGAGATGGATGACCTTGCCGGGGAGACCATCCGGGACACCTATGCGGATCTTATCAAAGACAGCGAGGACCCCAAACGGGCCGTCTACTTTGAACCCGCGGTGTTAAGCCCCCGGGACCAGGGCTGGGCGGACAAGGACATGGCCCTCTTTTCCCGGTTTTTAAAGGGCGAGAAGAACATCCTCAACAATGACCGGCCCTCCGAGGACGCCGCCGGCGAACAGACCCTGGTTATACTCAAGCCTGACAATTGGCAGTACGCATCCTCCAGGCCGGGCGCGGTTATCGATATGCTGTCCCGCACCGGCCTGCGTATTGTGGGGCTCAAGGCGCACCATTTCTCCCTGGCGGAGGCGCTGGAGTTTTACGGACCCGTGGAGGACGCGCTGCGGGAAAAACTGGCGCCCCTCTTCGGGAAAAAAGCCCGGGAACTTCTGGAAAAAGAATTCGGCCTTAGCCTTGACGACATAACGGAACAGACCCTGAGCGAAAGTTTCGGCGTCCGGTACGCGAAGGATCAGTTTGATCAGATTATCGAATTTATGTCCGGAAAGCGGCCGGGGAAATGCCCGCCGGAAGAGATGGGCCGTCCCGGCAGCGTTAAATGCATGATCCTCATCTACGAGGGGGAGAACGCCATAAAAAAAATCCGGGACGTGTTGGGCCCAACGGATCCTCTCAAGGCGCCGGGAGGAACGGTGCGCCGGGAATTCGGCAGCAACGTGATGGTCAACACCGCCCATGCCTCGGATTCCGCGGAAAGCGTGGAACGGGAAATGAAGATTGTCAGGATCGACGAAAACCCCCTGGGGGGCATTATCGACGACTACCTGGCGGAGCGGAAAGCGGGGAATTGATGGGCGAAAAGGTTGAGAGATCCGCTCCGGCGCATTGGGCCGATCAAGCGGCGGCAAAGATACTGCGGGAGCGGGGCGAAAAGGAACAGTATACCTGCGCTTCCGGCATCACCCCTTCGGGGACGGTGCATATAGGCAATTTCCGGGAGATCATCTCCGTAGATTTAGTGGTCCGCGCCCTCCGGGACCTGGGCAAAAAGACGCGGTTCATCTACTCCTGGGACGACTACGACGTGTTCCGCAAGGTTCCCCTCAATATGCCAAACCAGGAGGAACTGAGAAGGTTCCTCCGCTTTCCCATCACCATGGTTCCCGACCCCTGGGAGCGGGACGAAAACTACGCCCGGCACCACGAAGTGGACGTGGAAACCACCCTGCCCGCGGTGGGGATCCGCCCGGAGTACCTCTACCAGGCCGAAAGGTACCGCGCTTCCCGTTATGCCGAGGGGATACGGGTCGCGCTGAACCGCCGGGACGAGCTTAGGGACATACTGAACAGGTATAGGGACGATGCCCACAAGATCCGGGGCGAATGGTGGCCGGCAAGCGTTTTCTGCGACCGGTGCAACAGGGACGACACGGACATTGACGGCTGGGACGGAGACTGGGCGCTGGGCTACCACTGCAACGCCTGCGGTCACAGCGACACCCTTGACATACGTTCCGCGGCGGGGGTCAAGCTGCTGTGGCGGGTGGACTGGCCCATGCGCTGGGCCTATGAACAGGTCGACTTTGAGCCCGCGGGAAAGGATCACCACAGCCAGGGCGGTTCCTTTGACACCGCCCGTCATGTGAGCGAGGAGATCTACGGCTGGAAGGCGCCCGTCACGTTCCGCTACGACTTTATCGGCGCCAAGGGTCTGCCCGGCAAAATGTCCAG